>NZ_JBFTMC010000113.1:0-13841 GCF_056396765.1 Bacillus sp. 05T22 | reverse complement strand
ACCCAATATTTGTATAATCCTTTAATCATCATATTATTTAATTACATACGAATTAAAGTTAAAGTAATCGGAGTTGATATAGTAATAAAAAACAAATAAAACATACAAAGATCAGTGCTAATTTCTTAATTCTAATTTTTATCCCGCTATTTTAGGACAGTAACACTCCCACCTCAAAATTCAGCGAAAGCAAAGAAGTTAGGTGGGAGATGAACTGTCCGTAAAAGCCCGATTCGTTCAACTAATAATCAGTGGGGGATGAAGAAAACCCCACTGATTAAAGTTTCACTTTATTAAAATTATTCCGATAGACCTAAAATAAACAATTCACTTTTAAAATCAAATCACTATCGGTTACTTATGATGCGGTTCAGGGTAATTCATCCTAAATAAAAATTAGGCCTTATCGATTTTTCGATAAGACCTATCTCTCACTSCCACACCTTTAATTTTCTTTTCTAACAAGCTTTACTACATTTTCCACATGTGCCGTATGCGGGAACATATCAACCGGTTGTACATATTCCACTTCATAACTCTTCATTAATGCTTTCACATCACGCGCTAATGATGAAGGATTGCAAGAAACATAAACAACTTGCTTTGGTTGTACTTTTAAAATTGTTTCAAGTAACTTATCGTCACAACCTGTACGAGGAGGGTCAACTACGATTACATCTGGGCGCCAGCCTTCTTTCACCCATTTCGGTAGCCATTGTTCTGCCTTTCCAGCTTCGTACTTTGTATTTGTAAATCCGTGACGCTTTGCATTTTTCTTTGCATCTTCAATCGCTTCTGGAATGACATCCATACCGCGCACTTCTGCTGCATCATTTGCTAGCCAAAGTCCAATTGTACCAACGCCACAATATGCATCAACGATTTTTTCTTTTCCTGTTAACGCAGCAGCTTTTTTCGCTTCGTTGTAAAGGACAACAGTTTGTTCTGGATTCAACTGGAAGAATGCACGTGCTGATAATTCAAATGATAAATCACCGAGTGTTTCTTGAATGACTTCTTTTCCAGCTAAGTTGAATGTTTTGTCACCGAAAATAACAGATGTTTTACGCCAGTTCACATTTTGCATAATCGATTTGACTGTTGGCATTTGTTTTTGTACTTCTGCGATAAATTGCTCTTTATTTGGTAATTCTTCTTTTGTTGTAATTAATGTGACTTGTACTTCCCCTGTTTGAACTGCAGCACGTGTCACAATTGTACGCACTAGACCTTTTTGTTTTTTCTCGTTGTAAATAGAAATGTTCAATTTTTCTAATATACGTCGTACAACTTTTGTCGCTTCGTTTGTTGCTTTATGCTGAATCATGCAGTGAGAAATATCAATTAATTGATGTGAGTTCTGTTTATATAATCCTGTAATCACTTTTTCATCTTTACGTCCTACTTGTAATTGACTCTTATTACGATAATGCCATGGGTTGCCCATACCAAGTGTTGGACGAATGTCAGCTTCCATGCTTCCGTTCATATACTTTTCAAAGGCTTGTACAACAATATCTCGCTTTTGATTCAACTGTTCTTTATAATCTAAATGCTGCAATTGACAACCACCGCATTCATCATATACTGGGCATGGCGGTTTTACGCGATGCGGTGATGCCTTACGAATTTTTTTCACTTTCGCTTCAGCAAAGCCACGCTGAATTTTCGTTGTTTCCGCAACAACTTCTTCTCCTGGTAATGCCCCTGGAATGAAAACAACTTGTCTCTTAAAATAACCAACGCCTTCTCCGTTAATCCCTAGACGCTTAATTGTCACAGGAAACGTTTGACCAACTTCTAACTTACTCTCATGTTGCTTTTGTACCATTGTTACACCTCTACTCTATACTTTTCCATAAATACAACGCTGCATAACTGCAGTATGGTTCACACTCTTGTTTCATTTTTTCTAAAAATGCATCATCTGGTTTATTCTCTAATTGAAATATACCTTGAAGTGCACGCTGAATCCCAATATCTGCTTTTGGGAACATATTTTTCCGTCCGAGCCCAAACAGTAAGAAGTTTTGCACCGTCCATGCACCAATACCTCGCACTGGTAACAATTGTGCTGCTACTACTTCTTCTGTTTGTTTTTCTAGCTCCACTAAATTTAACTTACCTTCCACAATATGTTTTGCTAGTCCTACCATATATTCAGCTTTTCGTTGACTAAATTTCTGATTTCTGAGCTCTTCTATTGAAATATTCGCTACCCTTTCTGGTGTTGGGAAAAAGAAAACGCCATTCTTCTCTGTTCCATATCGCTTTACAAATTGTTCTGTAAGAGAAGTAGCAAATTTCAAATGAACTTGTTGATGAATAATACAACGAAGAAGACAAGCAAAATAATCAAACTCTAAAACAAGTGGTGTATAGGCATATGTTTCAAAAAGTGGACGTAATGATGTGTTTCTAAAATGGGTTTGTATATCTTGAAAAGATTCATTCCATTGAAAAATGGAATAGATGCGTTTCATAACCTTCTCTTGTTCACCTGTCTGACTTGAAACCCAAAATTGTGGGTTTTGAAGTGTACCAATTCCTTGTACGCGGACAACAATTTGTTCTTCATCCATAAGAAGTGGGACATAAACTATTTTCTCTTCTAATTGAACAACATTGAGTGGATCAAAAGACAAACGCCTGAGTACCTCTTCAAAATGGTACGAATCCTTTAACGTAACATGTTCGCTCCACATACGTTTCCCCATCCTTTTTACACATCATTATAGCATGAGAAAACCGTAAGCATACATGCTTACGGCTGATTGCTTTTTACTAAATCATCCAGGCTTTTAAAATGATACCCTTTCTCGCGCAAATCATCAATGATTTTCGCAAGCGCTTCTGCATTATCTTTTGATATAGCATGAAGTAATATAATGGATCCTGGATGAATCATATTCATTACATTATTATGGGCATATTGCCATCCTCTTTGCTGATCTACTTTCCAATCTAAAAATGCAAGCGACCAAAATACGTTATAATATCCCATTTCTTTCGCAAGAGCTAGCGTACGCTCACTAAAAATCCCACGCGGAGGACGTACATATTTCACTTCTTTTTGTCCAGCTACTTTTTTAATTTCATCTGTTACACTTTGTAATTCTTCACGAAGTTTCTCATCATTTACAGTTGTAAAATCAGGATGGCTTCGAGAGTGGTTTCCAATAATGTGACCTTCATTTTTCATCCTTAATAATAACTCTTTTTGCGTCTTTATATAATGACCCGTTACAAAAAATGTTGCTGGCACTTTCTTTTCTTTTAGCACATCTAAAATTTTTCCAGTATATCCATTTTCATATCCATTATCAAATGTTAAATATATATCTTTTTTCTTCGTGTCTCCTAAATAAAAACCACCATTACCCCGGAGTAGATCAGTAAATTTTTTCCCTGCATCTGGCGGAGTCTCATTTTTTGCTCGCGGAATCCCCCAGTGATTTGGTGCGTTCGTATACGCGAAAGCAGAAACTGGAACAAGTGTCATTATAATTGAAAAAATGAGACCTATATATAACCATCTATGCTTCATAAATAGTCTCCTTTCCATATATCATCGTACCTGTAGTTTCTGTTTTCAATATTCCTTTCATTCTAAACAAGTTTTTCTATATGTACCAAAAAAATGCATCTCGAATGATTCGAGATGCATTTTTCCACTTACTTAAATACCGGTTCTTTAAAGCTTGCTAATTTTTCAAATGATGTTTTATCTACATCTGCATGTAGGCTATTACCATGAGAGTCCATTGTTACAACAGCTTTAAAGCCGTCAATACGTAGGTGCCACATTGCTTCTGGAATACCAAATTGTAAGAAGTCGACATCTTTCACTTCTTTAATACATTCTGCATAATACTGCGCAGCACCACCGATTGCATTTAAATATACACCACCATGTTCTGCTAGTGCCGCTAATGTTTTTGCTCCCATGCCGCCTTTACCGATGACAGCACGAATACCAAACTTCTTCATAATGTCGCCTTGATATGGCTCTTCACGAATACTTGTCGTTGGACCTGCCGCTTTAATTTTCCAATTGTCATTTTCATCTTTCACTACAACTGGACCACAGTGATAAATGATTTGTCCATTTAAATCTACCGGGCAATCGTTATCCATTAAATGCTTATGAATTGCATCACGACCTGTGTACATCATCCCGTTAATGGTAACGACATCTCCAACGCGAAGTTCACGAATTTGCTCCTCTGTAATTGGTGCCTGCAGTACAATTTCACGCTGCTCACTTTTTGCGTGCTCCACTTCTTGTTGAAGTGTATTTTCACCTTCTTGATATAACCAATCGATAATCTCACCTGTTTCAGGATGAATTGTTACACCAAGGCGACGATACGCCCAGCAATTATATGCAACAGACACATAGAAACTAGCTGGCAGACGATTGTATACTCCAATTTTACAACCAAGTAAAGTTGTTTCTCCACCAAATCCCATCGTACCAATGCCAAGCTTGTTCGCATTCTCTAATACGTATTCTTCAAGCTTCTGTAATTCAGGAATTGGATTCACATCATCTAATGTGCGAAATAGCTGATTTTTTGCCAACTCATAACCTGACGTACGGTCTCCCCCGATACCAACACCGATTACTCCTGCACTACACCCTTGTCCTTGTGCTTGATATACCGCATGAAGAAGGCATTTACGAATCCCTTCTAAATCACGACCTGCTCGTCCAAGTCCTTCTAATTCACAAGGTAAGCTATACTGAATATTTTTATTTTCACAGCCGCCCCCTTTTAAAATTAAACGAGCATCAATATAATCTTTCTCCCACTGCTCAAACTTAATCACAGGTGTACCTGGTCCTAAGTTATTACCGCTATTATCTCCGAAAAGAGAATCAACAGAATTCGGACGAAGTTTCCCGTCCTGTGTCGCCCGCTCAAGCGCACTGTAAATTGCTTCTTTTATTTGTAATTGATTTACGCCAACTGGTGTATAAATTTTGAAGGTTGGCATCCCTGTATCTTGGCAAATTGGAGAGATGTTTTCATCTGCCATTTTAATGTTATTTGTAATGGTGCCAAGCGCCATTGCAGAACGAGTCCCTGCATTTTCTCGTTCTTTTGCTCGTTGAATTGCACGACGAACATCTTTCGGTAAATTCGTTGATGTTTCAACAATCAGTTGATACATACTTTCTTGAAGCTTTTCCATTGTTACTTCCCCCTCAATTGTGAACGCTACCAAAACGCTACGAGATGAAATTTTTACCCTTAAGTCTCTAGAGTCTTTGTTTTTATTTTATGACTCTTAAGATCAAACGAAATTTTTCACAACTTGATTATACCCTTTTTTCCATAGTCCTTCTATTTAATCGGGCAGGAAATCTATATATTTTCTAATAAAACAGCGCATTTACAGAAAACGGCTACCAATATATAATTGGCAGCCGTTTTATATTATTCGTCTTTTTTAAATTGCTCACATTTCAGTTCTAATTCATCTAACATCGCAAGAAGACGATCTACATCTTCTAATTCTACCTCTTCTGGTTCAATTGTATCAATTACTTCGATGAACATATTTAAACGTTCTTTTAAATATACTAATTGTGAATCTTTATCTTGAATTGCTTTTCCCACAAAGGCACTCTCCTTTTTATTCGAGTTACTCTTATTATACCGCAAAAATGATTATCACGAACATGAATTTTCATCATTTTTGCCACAATACTTGATTACATACAAGCAGACATTTAATTTACTTCCTCCATCACTTGAAGTGAAATCAACAGATGAAGAATTCTTGTTACAAAAAGTTTCACTTTACCCCGCATTAACGGGCAGTAAGACCCCCGCCTTAAAACTCAGCAAAAACAAAGAAATTAGTTTGGGGATCAACTGCCCATAAAAGCCCGATTGGTTCAACTAATTCTCAGTGGCGGATGAAGAACCCCCCACTGAAAAAAGTTTCACTTTATAAAACGTCCATATTCTTCTATTATAGAGGATGGACAAATTGTTATTTCAACAGTCAAAGGAGTATTTCAGATGAGTATATCACAAACAATGAAGCCGATTACTCCTTCTTACGATCCATGGGAAGCGTATATGGACCTTGAAGAGTACGGCAAACTACTATTAACAAACGTTGAATTTACAACGACAACGTTATGCAATATGCGCTGTGAGCATTGTGCTGTTGGTTATACATTACAGCCAAAAGATCCAAATCCGCTTCCAATGGAACTTTTATTAAAACGATTAGATGAGATTCCTCATTTACGTTCTTTAAGTATTACAGGCGGAGAACCAATGCTCTCAAAAAAATCCGTCGACAACTATGTAACACCACTCTTAAAATATGCCCATGAACGAGGCGTTCGCACTCAAATCAACTCAAACTTAACTATAGATTTAGCCCGTTATGAACAAATTATTCCTTATTTAGATGTGTTGCATATTTCACATAACTGGGGAACAATTGATGATTTCGTTGAAGGTGGATTTGCAATGATGGAGCGCAAACCTACTTATGAACAACGTGCTAAACTATTTGAACGAATGATTACAAATAGTAAAGCTTTATCAGATGCAGGTGTTCTCGTGTCAGCAGAAACAATGTTAAATAAACGTACCCTGCCACATATTGAACACATTCATCGTCAAATCGTCGAAGAAATGGGCTGTAAGCGCCATGAAGTACACCCTATGTACCCAAGTGATTTTGCTAGCAACCTTGAAATTTTAACAAAAGATGAAATTCGAAGTGCAATCGAGCATTTATTAGATATTCGTGATGAAAATATATGGATGTTATTTGGCACACTACCTTTCTACGCATGTAGTAATGATGAACGTGACTTAGCTACATTAAGAAAATTACATTTAAGCAAAAACGTGACGGTTCGTAACGATCCAGATGGGCGTTCTCGCTTAAATGTAAATATTTTTGATGGCAACATTATCGTAACAGACTTTGGTGATATTCCACTGCTTGGTAACATTCAAACAAACACATTACAAGAAGCCTACGACAGATGGTGTAGTTCGAAAACAGCGAAATCACTAAGCTGTCACTGCCCTGCTGTAAAATGCCTTGGGCCAAATATTCTTGTGAAAAACAGCTATTATCCAACCGAGGATTTCTTAACAAAAGAAACAAATATTACACTGTAGCAAAAAAACGTCAGCTAAATATGCTGACGTTTTTTTGCTATTGTGGATAAGGCGAAGAAATAAATTTAAAGGATACATAATCTTGTATAGGAATAGATGCCCCAATTCCTTGTGAAGTAATATTTTTAATGACAAGCCTCTTCTGATTTCCTTTTAAAACAAGATATACTTCTCCAAATGTAACTTTTCCTTTTTCATTTACCGCTGGTGTATATGCATATAAATACCCAAGTTGTTTTGGGCTGATATTATATACACGCCCATTTCCAGTACCATAACCAATTGTTGTTTTAAAAGAAAGGGGAAGCTGCACCTTCTCCATCGCCTTTAAAAGAATCATCTTTTTCACATCATCTGTATCTTTAATATAGGCTGTTAAACCACCTTCTATCGTTTTTTGCGATTCTTGTTTGTACCGAAGCGGATATAGCCGCTCCACACCACGGTTATCATATACATTACGATTTACTTGCTTATATTCCCAATTTATCGTTGTATCTGTTGATTCATAATTTAACGGCCATTGACCTAAATAAATTTTCGCCCTATAGCCAACTGCAAGAGGTGCATTTGAAATCGACGTTTCATTAAACATCCGAATTAAATCTGGGTTTTCGATTCGAATGGTCGATGTTTTCAGTAATTCTTTCGCTAGTTCACTTGGCTGCAAACGCGGTAAATCCTGCGCTTCATTTGGATACGTATTGTCCTTTGAAATATTCAAAACAGATGAAGGCATCTTTACGTTTATTGTTGTCTTTGCAGAGCTACTATAAGGAAATAATAAAATAAACGAGACCATAGTTGAAAGACATATGCTGTACACTCGTTTCACCTACTTTACCCCTTCCTAATTTAAGAGTGTATAAATCATTTAAATAGCTATTAAATACAAATTGAAAAACCGACATAAAATCTTTCTTTTTAGGTGGGAGAGAGCATCTGGTCATGCATAAAAGCGGTCAGATCCTCTTCCTGTCCCCCACATGCCAAATGAAAACAAAGAGAGAAAACAAGTGCAGGTCACYTTTTGTTCTTCGTAGCAGCGACTTATATGCCTGCAAATCAAAATGGATTTATATATTAACTATCTCTATTATTTTCTCTCCGTAATATTGTTATCCCAATTTTTTATAACAAGTAAAAGCCAATTCCCATAATGAGATAAGCGGCTAATAATGTTCCTCCTTCAAACCAATTCGTATCTCCATCATTTGAAATTGCAATTGTTAAAAAGACCGCTGTAATCATGGACACAAGTTCCGGCATTGTAAATACAAGGGGCATTTTTACCGTAAAAAACATCGAAAGTATGATGAGAACAGGGGCAACGAACATGGCAACCTGCAAGGTTGAACCGACTGCAATTTCAACTGCAATATTCACTTTATTTTTATAAGCCATAATAATTGCAGAGGCATGCTCCGCGGCGTTACCAACAATCGCAACAATGATAACCCCGATAAATAATTCCGACCACCCAAATGATTTTGCTACCGTTTCAAATGTATGAACAAGCGCCTCGGATACATAAGCAACAGCCGCTGTTGCAATCGCTAAAATAAGTAATGCTTTCCCTTTTGACCATTCAGGCTCTTCCTCATGCTCTACTTCATCGCTTTTATGCTGATACACACCACGATGCGTAACCAGTTTAAAGAATAGTGCGGCTAAATACATGACAATCATGATGATTGAAACCCCAATACTTAATTGATATGTTTTGTCTATACTCATCTTCATTGAAAAAACTTCTGGAATAACAAATGCTACAACAACTGCAAATATTAGTAAGGCCGAATTATGCCTTGCATCATRAACATTAAAACTTTGTCTTTTATACTTGAGCCCTCCTACAAAAAAAGAAAGACCTCCAACTAACAATAAGTTTCCAAGAACGGAACCAGTTAGTGAAGCAAGTACGACTTCAGTTAGCCCTGCTTGTAATGCAAAAACTGAAATGATAAGTTCAACCGCATTCCCGAAGGTTGCATTTAATAGCCCACCAATTCTTGGTCCAGAAACAATAGCTAAACTTTCTGTCGCTCTTCCCATAAAAGCAGCGAGAGCAATAATTGTAATGCAATACACAGCAAACATAATTGTTTGTGGCCAATGCAACGTATTTCCAAGAATAGAAAGCGGTACACCAGCAAGTGCAAGTATTAAGAAAATTTTATTAAACATATTTTCCATCCTTCCATCGTATGTATTTCCCCCACTATTATCATTATTCTTCTCCTAACTTGTCCCATTTCATCACAAATACGTTTAAAAAATACGATTGAAGAAAAAGGTATAAAAGAGTGTAAAAAATTTTAAGCAACAAGTTTTCACAGAATACAATTACGGATAACAGAAAGGGGCTCAAAAAATGAATTTAAAAGAAAAAATTGCAACTATTATTGAAGGACAAAGAACAGGTGTATTAGCTACCATGCGTGAAAATAAGCCACATAGCTGTTTTATGATGTTTTTTCATGAAGACTTTGTATTATATGTCGCAACAGATCGTAATTCCAAAAAGCTAGTAGATATCGAACAAAATTCAAATGTACATGTGCTACTCGGAAGAGAAGGGAAGAAATGGGATGAAGATTATATCGAAGTAGAAGGCACCGCTTCAATTGAAGAAGAGCAAACCTTAAAAAATAAATTTTGGAACAACAACTTAAAACGCTGGTTACTCGGCCCTGAAGATCCTAACTATGTACTTATAAAGATCAATCCAAATACAATTTACTACATCGATAGTGCTGGTACGACTCAACCAGAGTTTTTACGACTATAATTCGAAAACAAGCCCTTTAAAAGGGCTTGTTTTGTCGAAAAGTTCTTATCAAAAAAAAGATAAAAAAGATGGAACTTTCTAAAGATTCTGTTATATAATAGTATCAACTTAAATAAACTGTATTAAAACAGATTGGGAGGAGAAATAAAATGATGAAAAGAGAAGAACGGAAAAATATGATTGAGTTTATTGAAAAGAAAAAGGGAATTGAGCGTGAAGAGCTTTTATTTATGACAGATGATGAAGTAGAACACATTTATAATGTAACGTACTTTTTATATGAAGAAATTGCAGAATAATAGATCAAAGGCCCATCTAACATAAAGATGTTAGATGGGCCTTTACTATTTTCATAGTTATATTCAAAACATCCTCTTGCTATCCGTTATACTTGAGAATGATTTTCATGTATAATAATACAAGACTGGAGGAATTTTACTATGAGTTCATGGCTATTATTCGCATTATTATCAGCAATTGCTGCAGCACTTGTATCCATTTTTGGAAAATTTGGTTTAGAAGGAATCGATACCAATGTGGCAACAACTATCCGTTCAATCATCATGGCACTATTTATGATAGGCGTAATTATGATACAAGGAAAATTTCAAAATATTGGTGACGTTCTAATGAATAAAAAAGCACTGCTATTTATCACTTTAAGTGGTATAGCTGGTGCCTCATCATGGCTGTTTTATTTTCTCGCCTTAAAAACAGGAAAAGTTTCACAAGTTGCTCCTGTAGATAAATTAAGTGTTGTATTTTCAATTATTCTTGCAATAATTATATTAGGCGAAAAATTAAACTTCATGACTGGAATGGGTGTTGTATGTATTACAGCAGGTGTTCTCTTCATTGCTTTCAGCTAAAACCCGCTTAACTAGCGGTTTTTTTTCTTCTTATGTAGAGCCATACAATAAGTACAACTACTACTGAGATAATTAAAATCCACATTCCATAATGATGCAAACTATATTCAACAAAGCGCCACTTCTCTCCAAGTTTCCATCCAAGTCCAATAAAAACGCTAATCCAGATGAAAGCACCACCGTATGCGTATAGACAAAATCTCCAAAACGTTAAATTCGACATACCAGCAAAATATGCAGTTAAATGACGAACTCCTGGTATAAAATATCCAATCATTATTAAAAAAGGACCATATTTTTCAAACAAAACATGCGTTTTTTCAATTTGCTTTTCTTTAATTCCTATCTTTGGACCATATTTTTGTAATACAGGCAGTCCAAGTTTTAAGCCAAGTATGTAACTTAAAGTAATTCCAAGTACCGCACCAGCCATTCCACTTAAAAAAGCAGCTATCCCTGACATAGTTCCTTTCGAAATATTATAACCAACAAACGTCAGCAAAAACTCATCTGGTATTGGCAGACCTACTATTCCACCCGCAAGAGCTATAATAAYTCCAAAATACCCATAATGTGAGATTAAYTCACCAATATGTTGTTCCATTTGGATGACACATCCTATGCACAATCGTTATTCCATATTGTACCCTCTCTATCTTTTAAGCAAACATGGTATACATATTCACTATACATCGTTTTTATAATGAACTCTACTCCTATTCATCTTACCTGTAATGAAACTTTTTACTACTTTTAATCTTCATTTTTCAGAACCTTGAGGTGTGAATGCATATTGTTCACGAATAGCGTGATAAATCCATACTTCACTTCATAATTATAAGAAAATCCGACTTCACAAGCGTGATTTTTGTTACAATAAAGAAAAGTTACATTTAGCATCGGTTTGACTCTCAAGAAAAATGATATAGGCAGTAAACATATATTTAAAAAGATTACATGCATCTTCCATCCGTGTAGAGTACTATGCATCCTTTTACATAAAAATCATTTTTCTAAATTATACAGGGGGAAAAAACATGACCATAGAAAAACAATTGATTCAAAAGGTATACTATGAAACATTCTTAACTGAACAGGATTCTGTTCAATCTCCTCAAGTACTTGGGGAAGCATATGTAAATGAAGCTGAAAATGAATTTTCCAATATCGCTAACATTCGTTTCGCGCAAGGAGAAGTTTATTATCATCATAAAGATTTCGAAACAGCCATCTTCAAGTGGGAGAAAGTAAACAATGATCTCTCTCTATGGGCAAAAAAAAATATAGCAGACGCTTATTTTGAATTAGGATTGCTTTCAATGGCAGAAGAAATCTATACATCGATTCAAACAGAAGACACAACACTGACAATGGAAGTTTCATTGCAACTTCTTTCTCTGTACATCGAACAAAATCGTTTGGGACTTGCTTTTAAGGTCATTAGTGAAGCAGTTTCATTCCAACCAGACTATCCAAATATCACTGCCATTGCTCGTTCCTTTTATGAGAAGCAGCAGGATTGGAACAATGCTCTTGACCTTGCTGTTCAAGAAGGAATTCGAACGAAATCATTACATTGGTTTGAGATTTTAACAAGTTATGTGAATCAAGGATTCACAAAACAAATGAAACCAAAATATTTTTATGAAGCATTAAAAGTTTTATATACAATCGATTCCGTTCAATTTAAGCAACTTGTCTCATCACTTTGGAAAATCTATCAAGATGAGTCAACCTACTTATTATGGATTCAAACAATCAATCACCTTTTTTTACACGTCGAGGTAGATTCTTACGACTCATGGGATGAAATTGTTACTCTTTATCAAGACACCTACTGTGAATTAATTACAGGACAATACTTGATGCATGAACTACAGGAACTTATTCCAGACTTGTTAACAAATTGGTTTAGCTTAACAAAAGCAGAACATTCTCTATTTGTTTCTGCTGCAACGTTAGCATGGAATGAGATTTCACCTAAAAGCCTTGATACATTACTTGTAAAAAGCGCTGAAACACTCCTTTCTAGTTCAAAAATAGATAACACAGTTGATCTAGACAAGGTTTCAAACTTATTTGAAACTATTGTCGTATGGGCAGAAAAAAATGATGTAGACTTAGGTCATTCTTTCACATGGCTTGTTCGAGAACTTTCCGACCTAAATGTACAACAAGTTCTCGTTACAGGTACGAATGATGATAGTAAATCATCCTTTATCAATTCTATATTAGGGGAAAGTATACTAAAAAATTCTCCTGGAGCCGCTATCATATTTAAAGATAATGCGCAGACAGAAATTACAGAACTCACAGATTTAACAATAAAAACTACTTCCAATTTGGATGAATTTTACGAAATGATGGCTGTTCCTCCAAAATCAGAATCTGAGCAGAAATGTATTGAGTTTAAATTACCATGTAGGTTTTTACGAAAAAATAAATTCTCATTTATCGTTACACCAGGTTTTGATGGAAATGGCAATAAAGAAAATACAAATCTTGAATACTTACATGCAACCGATAATCTATTATATGTTCTTAATACCTCTTCGCCTTTACTTGATGAAGAAATCGATACACTACTGTACATACGAGAACAAATACCGACTTTACAAGTTCATTTTGTTTTAAATACAATCGATACAATTTTTAGTGATGAAACAGCAAATACAATGCTAAATGAAACCGAGTCTAAAATACGTGTACATTTTCCAAATGCACGAGTATTCCCCTACTCATCTTTAGAGGAGAGCAGCGGGCAACTAAGTGATTTAACAGAATCCATTACTTCAAACTTTAATAATAGAAATATAGAAACCGAACGCACGGAAAAACTATTATGGTTTATTCAAAAGACCATCACGTATCTCTTAAATGAACGCGTACAATTAGAAAATACGTTAGTAAGGTCAATCCGTTGGAATAAACACATTTTAGTGAAATTAAATGGCTTCATTAATAACCTGACTGCTATTGAAAAAGATAGGACTCGCTCTATTACAGACTCATATCGTT
>NZ_JBFTMC010000112.1:0-13985 GCF_056396765.1 Bacillus sp. 05T22 | reverse complement strand
AGTACATACTCCATGATGGTTGTACCATCATAAAGTATTACGTGCAATGATAGAACTGAAAACGAAGTACGACCTTAGGTGAGATGACATTTTATTGGGCGATGAATATAAACACATGGAATGTATATGAAACTAATGAGCTCGTACAAACTCGTTAGTTTTAACGTAGTAGTTTTCATGACATACAAAAGGTGTCATACTATTACTACAAAACTTACAAGTTTAATGCTACTTAAAAATAGATGAACTTAAAGCACTTGATTGTCAACTAAAGACAACAAGTGCTTTTTATTTTGGGATTATAACATAGGGTACGGGTAAAAGTAGTGCTGAAGTGAGTGAAGTTAAAACATTAGTGGACAAAGGAAACATTTTACAAACGGAAGAAAAAATAGGTTAAAACCGAATATTAGGTATAAAACAGGAGAGTTTGACTATTTTTATGAAACCGATAGTCTTGGAAGAATTGAAAAATTTGAAACAGATAAGCTATAATTAACTGAAAGAGAGAAGAGATTATCACATAGTAAAAATACACCCGGTAAAGTAAAAGGACAAGACCATGCAGGGCATTTAGCAGGTGATAGATTTGGAGGATCACCTAAAATTGATAATTTGGTATCGCAATTATCTGATGTTAATTTGAAGCAATATAAGAAGATTGAAGAAAAATGGGCTGCAGCTTTGAAAGAAACACCTCCCAAAGAAGTAACAGTTGCTGTTGATATAATTTACTCTGGGAATGATATGCGTCCGGATAAATTTATAGTAAATTATTTTATTTTTGCACCAGAACCTATTAAACTATTTGGAAGTTTTGTTGAACAAGTTGTAAATTTAACATTTTAAAGTAAGAGCATTTCTTTGTAATGAGAAATGCTTTTTATTTTTGTCAAAATTAAAAGGATATTTCAATAACAATAATAATATAATAAAAAACAATATAATTTTATTGTAAAACGATAAATAATATGATAATATCATGTTGTCATTAAATAAGCGAGGTGCTTTTTATGAAACAAGTTACGACACTCTTTTTAAAGCTAGCTGTTATTTTTATAGGAATCCCAGTTCTTGCACTGTGCATATTTTTGGTGCCTAAGATCGGGAATTTTGCTGGAGAATTGTATCCAGATATTGCTTATTTGAAATCTCTCGTTTTAATCGATATGTATGCGGCAGCGATACCTTTTTACTTTGCTCTGTATCAAGCTTTTAAACTTTTAAGCTATATTGATAAGAACCAAGCGTTCTCGGAATTATCGGTAAAGGCTTTAAAGAATATAAAATACTGTGCCATCACGATCAGTACCTTGTACCTGCTAGGTATGCCACTCTACTATCTCATGGCGGAAAGAGTTGACCCTCCAAGTTTCATACCAATCGGATTGGTCATTATTTTCGCCTCTATGGTGATCGCCGTTTTTGCTGCTGTTCTCCAAAGACTTTTACAAGAAGCTATTAATATAAAATCAGAAAATGATTTAACGGTCTGAGGTGGAGGATATGGCAATTATTATTAATATTGATGTGATGTTAGCAAAACGAAAAATGAGCGTAACAGAGCTTTCGGAGAGGGTTGGGATTACGATGGCGAATCTTTCCATTCTGAAAAACGGGAAAGCAAAAGCGGTTCGTTTTTCAACATTAGAAGCGATATGTAAGACTTTGGATTGTCAACCAGGTGATATTTTGGAGTACAAAAGCGACGAAGACACTTAATAAAAACAGACAACAACTTTCTTCAACCAACGGGATTAGATAGTGAAATTAAGATGAAGGGATAGCCTGATGTTAAATATATATAACAACAGCTAAACATTGAAATTAAAAGCCTTTATCTTTGATTACTAAGTAATTATCGATAAAGGCTCTTTTTGTAGCCTTGGAACAAAGTTTGATTAAATTAACTTAATAAACCTTGATAAAAAAGGCAAATTAAAAAAGCGTGTTTTTTCATTTTAGGGGGTATTTTATTTACAGAAAATTTATTATACTCTTACTTAAAAAGGGTGGTGGACTTTTTGGATATAACTTACTATGTTTCAGAAGATACTTATAAATACGTAGTAGCAACCGTTACAAAAAGACTTTTACTTTACAGTGAGATATTTGTTCATATTTTTTCTTTTTCAGCATGGACTATTGATTATCAAATATCTAAACATAAATACACTTCCTCCTTTATTCCATTGTTAGGAACAGCCTTCCTTATAATAGTTTTTTCTATAATTATTCATTTCTTGTTTCAAAAAGTAAAACCAATAATGTTTATACGTAAGATAGTTTAAAAAAATCGTTGGGTAATAGGAACCATTTCGTTTGAACTCCACAATAAAAATATATGTATAATCTCTAACGGTGAACAATTAGAATACAATCGTTACAAAGTACACAGTGTAAAGGAATTAGAGTCAGCATACTGCATTATAATTCCGAAAGGTACCTATATTGTAATCCCTAAACATTCTGGGATAGATAATGTAGATGAGGAAGAATATACGAACAATCTTCAACTGATTATAAAAGAAATACAGGAAGTTCACTCACGATGATTAATACTAACAGGGGGCAATCCGTATCCATTAAGTTAAGAAATTAATGTCCCCAAAATGAAAATTCTATGCCTTTTATAGCAACGAAGTTCATTTTTATCATTTTGGGGCAACCTATTCTGGTTAGCTTGATGGTGATGTGCTGGTACCCCTATTTGATCTGTTGCCCAAATTTTCATTGATAGATAATTATGTCGTTGTATGATCGGAAAAATGATCATTTCTAAACTGCCTGGGGGTTAAACCTGTGTATTTTTTAAAGATTTTTATAAAATAACTTTGGTCGTTGAAATTCAGCCACATGCCGATGTCTAAAATCGAATAATTTGTTAAAAGTAATAGCTTTTTTGCTTCGTCAACTCGTTGCCGTTGAATGTATTCACTTAGTGGTTTACCAACTTCTTTTTTAAAAAGTGATGATAAGTAATTTGGGCTTAAACGACACATTTGTGCAAGGTGATCAAGTGTGATATCGTCATAAAGATGGTCATAAATATAATGTTGACAAGCTGTAATTGTTGCAGAATATTTTTCTTCATTTAATTGGTGCACACGATTGGTAAAATCCATTATGGCTTCTTCCGTTAATTTCAATATTGCTTTTAAGCTTCCTAATTCCTCGAGTTGTTGAATATAGAAATCGCTTAAGGTAAAGGCCGTTTCATCATTTAAACCACCTTCAATGGCCGCTCTGCAAACAAGAGCAATTCCAGTAATCATTAAATTTTTTTCACTTCTTAGGCGATTTCGTTTCGATAATAATCCTAATTCCGCCTCACCGACAATAGAGTAATCGAAGATATCCTTTAATTTATTTATCCGTCCGTTTTTGACATAATCAAGCAAAACCCGTTCATATGAAAGATTGGAATGAAAAATGAAATTCCTTCTCCCTTTTGAAAGCTCAAGATCCGGATTCTCTAATTCAATCATATCAAGGGTCAACGCTTTATTGTTTTGGATGACCATCGTTTTATCAAGCTTTTTATGGTACATCAAATAATAAACCAATAGACTAATCGTTAGGAATTGTTGACTATCAATAATGGGGATGGAATGATAGTATTCAATGAGTTTCCTTTTATTCAGGTTTCCTTTAAAAGCATCAAGGATCTTGCTAATATTTTCATCAGATATTTCTGACTCAAGGGTAGGGCCTAAAATAATGGTACCTAAAAATAGGTTCGTTTTTTTTAGATTGACAAAGAAAAAGTTCAAATTTGAATTCGAAAAGAAGATAGGAAAATCCTTTGGATTCTCTTCATAAGTATAGACACTGATCTGCTCTTTGAACGGGCTGTAATATGGATGATCCCGTAAGTCTCTACTTGAAAATTCGTATTCAATCTCACCAAATTGATTGACATAATAAACAGGTATTTGATGAACTTCATAAATAAGCTCACATATATGTTGTAAATCTTGTATGACTATTTCCATCTATTCCATAAACTCCATTCATTTTTTTTGAAATTGGATACATTTTTAGAATGCTTAAATAAATACTATTATTCGTAAGATAATACAATATATATTTTTATACAAGCAATAAAATGATTGATGTAAGAAATTATAAGCAGGGAGGAATTAAACATGGAATTATCAAATAAAATTGCTGTCATAACTGGTGCAGGAAGTGGAATCGGAAGAGCAAGCAGTTTGAAACTTGCTAGTAACGGTGCAACAGTTGTATTAGTCGATTTCAATCAGGAAACAGGAGAAGAAACGTTAAAACTTGTGAAAGAACAAGGTGGAGAAGGCATCTTCGTCCAGGCCGATGTCTCGAAAACTGAAGATGTGCAAAACTATGTAAATAAAGCAGTCGAAACATATGGACGTATTGATATATTTTTCAACAATGCAGGTGTTATCCAAAAGTTCGCACCTTTCACTTCAGTAGAAGAATCCGAATTTGACCGCATTATGTCTATCAATGTAAAAGGGGTCTTCCTTGGAATGAAATATGTGTTAAAAGTGATGGAGGAGCAAGGAAGTGGCTCTATTATTAATACTGCTTCTACTGCAGGGGTTCGTCCTGAACACAGTGTAGCTGTATATTCTGCAAGCAAACATGCGGTTGTAGGCTTAACCAAGGGTGCTGCATTAGAATATACGAAAAAAGGAATTCGCATTAATGTACTCTGTCCTGGCGGTGTGAAAACAGCATTAACAACAAGTGTTGAAGCTCAGTTTGCAAAAGGTGGATACGTTCCAGAAGAGTTTTCCAATATGAGAATGGGTCGTTATGCTGATCCGAAAGAACTCGCTGAAATGGTTGCTTACTTAGCATCAGATAAGGCAAGCTATATGTCCGGTTCAATTGTTCTTGTAGATGGCGGGCTAACTTTATAGTCAATAAAAACATCGAGTAGGGTTCTTCCCATTTAATAATTAGGGGCAGTTATGACTGTCCCTAATTTATTTTTTTAAAACCTGACTCAATCATTCATGTGTGTTGTTAAAAGGTTAGCAAAGTTTTGTGCGGTTTGTGATAGGTAATGATTCTTCAGCCATATTAAGCCTATCGATGCAGCTAACTCCCTATGTGTAATTTTGCAAGCAACAATATCGTCGTTATTGTATTGTTTAATGACGGTTTCCGGTACAATAGCTCCTCCAAAGTCAGAGGCAACCAAATCAAATAAAAGGGAGATATCAGAGCATGCGGCAATAATGTTCGGTTGTAGCTGAGCCTTCGAAAATGCTTCCAAAATCAAATAATGCACTCCAAGTCCTTCTGTGCTCGGTAAAATCAGAGGATGGTTTTGAATTTCAGCAAGCGTAACCTCACAATTAAACGGTTGCTTTTTAGTTGAAGCAATAAAGTAAAAAAGTTCTGTATGAAGATGGGTCACTGTGAACCCCTGTAATTCGAGTGGTAATCGGATAATTGGGGTCACCTTACATGCCCATCAACTTAAGAAATTCGTTGTTACCCCAAACTGAAAAAATGAGCTGAATTGTAGATAGATAAAAATTTTTGTTTAGGGGGGACTTCATAACCTTAGCTTGATAGCGGTGTGGTGCTACCCCATATAGGAAACTACATAAAATATAAAAAAACACCCACTAAATTGGAAAAAATTTCAGTTGTGGCGGGTTATTCTTTGAATCGTTTCCGTACCCCAATAAAAAAGAATTCAAATTAACTCCAAACAACACCTCGCCTCTCGTATTCCATTCTATATTCAACGGCAGCTGCAATTTTGGGGCTTGCGAACCTTTCCGTGATCCAAAGTCCCAAATCAAGTCCTGAAGTGACTCCTCTTGCGGTGATAATATTCCCTTGATCAACAATTCTGTAACGAAGAAGCTCTGCCCCGTATTCACTGATTTCATTCTGCGCCAAATAGTGCATCGTCGCCTTTCGACCATTCAATATACCGGAGGCAGCTAGTAGCATACCTCCTGTACAAACCCCAGCAACGATCGTTCCTTCGTTGTACATCTCTCTAATCATTTCGGTCAGGGTTCCAAGCTCTGCTTGCTTTCGTGCCCCATGTTCAGCTTTATGATTCCAGCCACCACCAGGTACAATTAACAGATCTGGACGATTATCCATTCGTAAAAAATCATTTAGTTTAACCGTAACTCCAAACGAAGTAGTAATTTCTTGTTTTGATTCACTTGATATTAGTTCAACCGTAAATGGAGCCCCTTCTTCTATCGCTCTTTTGAGTACTTCAAAAGGTGCGAAAGAGACAAGTTCTCCGAAGCCGTCAAACAATATAATTTGTATTTTCATTTTTAGAACACCTCATATGCTTTCTTTTGTGAATCGTAGACATATAAAACGATTCGGCGATTATGTAATTGATTTACAAAAAAATCCTCATCCAATAGAAGAAGCAATACCTCTATAAGCACAATAGGTCATAACTGGAAATAAAAGTAATTCTATGACCTATTTTTACACGTATCTCGGCTGTACCCCTATTCCGCCTACCCATTCATCCCCCAAGAAAATATATAAATAAAAAAGATAAGACCAGAACTCGGTCTTATCTATGGTATAAGGAGAAACAACTAGGGTGATAACCATTACTTTTTTATCATATTACATTAACTGTTAATTTTAAATATTATAGCTAAAATTAGTGACAATATCCATATTGAGAAATTTATTACTAATTTGTTTGTACAATATCAAAAAGTATGAAAATAATTTTAGGTTTATACCGAAAACAAAACACACCTTTTGGTACACATTAGCTATAAGAATTTAATGATTAATTTTACAAATTATAAAAAGTCATGAACTTAGTTTTACTTTCTATTATATACAAGTAGTTAGGGGGCAATATCATAGGATAAAGATTGTTCCAAATATCCACCCGGAACTTTCTGATAAGTTAAAAAATCTAACAACGAAATGTTTAAAATACAATTACATTTGAAAAAGAGTAGTGGGTTCAAGTTGTTATTTACATGAACTCCAAAGAAAAAAGCCAAATTCTGGATAGATTTGGCTTTTTTCTTTTTACGCATTTGTAGCTAAAAATAGCATGGTCTTTAAATCCTTGTTAGGGGCAAGAATTTAAAGAAGAGTTTAGCTTAATTATGATTTTACATAAATTACATATTATAGTAAATTGATATTATTTATACTAAATATTGTAAAAATTCAGGAATTTAATCCTTATATTATTTATGCACAAAGTTATAATTAGTGAGTTTTACAAATGAACCGTCCTAAAAAGCGAACGAGCGTTTACAAAGGTATCCTTTTACAGATGAGTCAAATTTGAACAGGGATTTAGTGATGTGAGTAAATCATTAAATGAAATCATCGAAATAAATAAGAACAGGAGGTCTGCGAGGGAGATAGTTGAATCATACGCTGGGAAGGAAGATAACTAAAAAAAGAGAAAGCTTGGTCTTTAATTTCTCTTTTTTTAGTTGATTAAATGACGATGTAAACTAGTGCTGCTATAAGATTTGGAATAGCCATTATTAAAAAACCCTTTGATTGGTCGATACGGCCAATCAAAGGGTTTCCTTTTTTGAAAATAGGGTTCCTTTATTACCTAAAATTAAGCTATCAATGAAGTAAGCTAAAGCTAACCCCATGCTAATTAACCCGAAAGTTCCACATACATAATAAATGTGACTCCAATCCCGACTAAAATAAGCTTCTACAGATACGATAAGTAATAGAAGTATTCCTGAAATAAGTCCTCTCTTTATCATTATGATCCCTCTTTCAAAAAGATTTAATATCCACATTATACCATATTGTTGAGTGTATATTTTTTAAACAAATTCCGATAACGAATTTTACGTTAACTAGCACCTCTTGCGGGGAGGGGGGGCTATTTTTTTGCAGTAGCAAAGATAAGATTTCATTTTTAGAAATTGTCTTAGCGTATAAAATCCGCGTTTTGCCGTCAGTACCCCTTTCTAGAGTAATAGGATCAGTATGTCCAAGATTTAGAGATTCATTACAAGTGTCTGGAAGTTTTTGTACCAGACCCCCCATTTATGCCTGGTTAACTCGATTACTCCTATAAAGATAGTAAAAAGATTAAAATCAGACAATTATTGAAAAATACCAAAAGTAATTTAGATTATTCTGGAAAAATAGTAAAGTTGTGTATATAAGTATATTTAAAATTGTTTCTGTTTTAAAAAAAACTATTTTTAAAGGAGACGAAAAATGAGACAAAAAAAGATTTTCACCGTTATATGTGCATGTGGGATAGGTTTAGCAAGTTACTCTAATTGTGCTTCCGCAGCAATGGTTATAGAAAACAATTCAGCAATAACTACTGAAAGTACAGTAAATATTTCTGAAGTATCAGCTATGGAGAAAGTTAAGAAACCATTTCCTCAACAAGTAAACTACCCTGGTACGATTAAGCCAAATCATGTTTCACAAGAAAATTTAAACGCCTCAGTTAAAAATTATTATAATCACTGGAAAAAGAAGTACCTGAAAAATGATCTTTCTTCATTGCCAGGTGGTTATTATGTAAAAGGAGAAATTACAGGAGATGCAGGAGGTTTTAAACCGCTGGGCACATCTGAAGGACAAGGATATGGTATGGTCATAACAGTTTTAATGGCAGGTTATGATCCAGATGCACAGACTATTTATAATGGTTTATTTAAAACAGCTAGGGCTTTTAAAAGCTCTCAAAATCCTAATTTAATGGGATGGGTTGTAGCAGACAGTAAGAAAGCCCAAGGACATTTTGATTCTGCGACAGATGGTGATTTAGACATTGCGTATTCACTTCTTCTTGCACATAAGCAATGGGGATCAAGTGGTTCAATTAATTATCTAAAAGAGGCTCAAGACATGATCACAAAAGGAATTAAGGCCAGTAATGTAACAAAAAATAATCGCTTGAATTTAGGAGATTGGGACTCGAAAAATTCATTTGATACTAGACCATCAGATTGGATGATGTCTCACCTTAGAGCTTTCTACGAATTTACGGGGGATAAAACTTGGCTTAACGTTATTGACAATCTCTACAATGTTTATACACAGTTTACAGATAAATACTCGCCAACTACAGGATTAATTTCTGATTTTGTTGTAAAAAATCCACCACAACCTGCTCCTAAAAACTTTCTAGATGAATCAGAACATACCGATGCATATTACTATAATGCTAGTCGTGTACCACTCCGAATCGCTATGGACTATGCAATGTATGGAGAAAAAAGAAGTAAGGTGATTTCTGATAAGGTCGCTACGTGGATTGAAAATAAAACAAAGGGTAACCCAGCTAAAATCGTAGACGGTTATCAACTAAATGGAACAAATATTGGTGACTATCCAACAGCTGTGTTTGTTTCACCATTTATCGCTGCTGGTACAACTAACAGTAATAACCAAGGTTGGGTAAATAGCGGCTGGGATTGGATGAAGAATAAAAAAGAAAGCTATTTTAGTGATAGTTATAATCTATTAACTATGTTATTCTTAACCGGTAATTGGTGGAAACCAACTCCTGATAACAAAAACGTACAAAGCCCAATAAATTCAGAAATTCAAGCTGAATTTAAGGAATAGATATCAGATTCCTATAAATGCAAGGTTGGAAGTTCTCATCTCGCAAAAAATGCAGAGATGGCTATGTTGGTTCTGTTGCAAAGATAAAGTAAAAGAGAATATAACGCATATATTTCTAGTGAAATTGTATTTTATGCTGTAAGCTCAAACAAAAGATGGATAAATTCTTTCTGGTTTTGGACAGATTGATTCCGTGAATCAATCTGTTCTTTTTTAATCATATGCATGGCTTCTACTCCTGCAAGAATGAATGTTGCTGTGCCAAAAGACTTGAATCCTAGCATAGAGCGGATTCGCTTCTTTATAAAGCGATGATCTTGTTCTACTATGTTATTCAAGTACTTTTGTTGTCTAATCCGCATACCGTTAGGTATGCTTTTTTCTTTTTTCAACTGTTCAATTGCTATAGGATAAGCTGGATTCTTAYCGACTGTTATAACACGWGGCTTTGAAACATGAAAAGACCGCAAMGCTTTCTTGAAAAAGCGCTTTGCAGCCTTCTGATCTCTTGTTTTGCTTAGGCAAAAATTGATTGTATTTCCTTTCGAATCAACAGCACGATACAGATACATCCATTGACCTTCTACTTTAATATATGTTTCATCGACTCTCCAAGAGTCATTTGTTTGTTTGAAATAACGTCGGATCCGTTTGTCCAATTCAGGACCATACTGATGAACCCAACGCATAATCGTTGTATGAGAAATGGATAAACCCCGTTCCTCCATCATTTCCACCAAATCACGAAAACTGAGGTTGTACCGTAGGTACTATCTTACCGTTAACAAAATAATATCAGGCTGATAATGCTTCCATTTGAATATATTTTCCTTTTCCATATCAATTACACACCTCCTTTAGATTAGTAGTATCAGTATGTCCAAGATTTATAGATTCATTGCAATTTTCCTAGAGTTTTTGGACCAGAACCAAGATAAACTATATTGAGGAAGGATAATGTGAGTAAAATCACTGCATTATGATTTTATACCTTTTATTTTATAAAGTGACACTTTTATCATTGAGTTTTTTTCTTCCCCCACCTAGCTTCTTTGCTTTCACCGAGGTTTGAGGTGGGGATATTACTGCCCGTGAATAGCAGGATAAATTTATTAAACTCTAAAGCTATTCCTCAAAAATCATTTTCAATTACCACATATATTAATTTTATATTTTTATAGATAGTATACTTTTTTGATATCCTTGCGAAAACAATCTATATGTAGTATCATTTCGTCGTAACAAACTCAATATATAGATTAGGAGTGGATCGAATGAATCCATCAAGTAGAATAACAAAACAGTCATGGGATAATTTATGGACAACATTTAACACTATTGTACGGGATAACGATCAAGACTTAATGCAAGAAAATGCAAATGTTGATGGCCGATCTCCAATGGGAATGATGGGAACATTTGCATCTGAGAGTGCAAAATATTATGCGATGGAACACTTACTTTCTGAACAGGTAAAAAAGGCAATTGATCAAAATATTTTATATCCGCACGATTTAGATTTTTATGCAACAGGTACAACAACGTGTTCACAAATTCCATTAGCACAAATACTAGAAAAAGGGTTTCATACAGGTCATGGACATATGCGACAACCACAAGATATTAAAAGTGCCTTGGCTCTTTCTTCTATTATTTTTCAGGCAAATCAAAATATGCAGCACGGTGGGCAATCCTTTGCAATGTTTGATATAGATTTAGCACCGTATGTGAAAAAAACGTTTGAAAGAAACAAAAAACGTTTGGCAGCATATCCATTAACAGCAAAACAGGTAGAAGAGTTTGCATGGAAAGAAACAGAAAATGATACGCATCAGGCGTGTGAAGCTTTTATTCATAATTCAAATAGCATGCATAGCCGCGGTGGCGGACAAGTACCATTTATTTCGATTAACTACGGAACGGATACATCAAAAGAAGGAAGATTGTTAATTAGACAATTATTACGAGCAACTCAAGCTGGGTTAGGAAAAGGAGAAACACCAATCTTTCCAATTCAAATCTTTAAATTAAAAAAAGGTGTCAATTTTGAAGAAAGCGATCCAAATTATGATTTGTTTGAATTAGCATTAGAAACGACAGCAAAACGATTGTTCCCTAATTTTTCATTTTTAGATGCACCATTTAATGCGATGCATTATGATGGTCGCCCTGAAAGTGAAGTATGCTATATGGGCTGTCGTACCCGTGTTATGGCTAATATTCATGGAGAAGAAACAGCCATTGGAAGAGGGAATATATCGTTTACGTCTATTAACTTAGTAAAACTAGCATTAATAAGTGGCTCAAAAGAATCATTTTTTGAATCATTGAATCATTATGTAGATCTCGGCATTCGCCAGCTATTAGAAAGATTTGCTTACCAATCTACAAAAAAGGCAAGGGGTTTTCAGTTTTTCTATTCTCAAGGAGTATGGCGCGGCGGTGAAAAACTTCAACCAGAAGATTCTGTTGCTGAAATTTTGAAACAAGGTACGTTAAGTATTGGTTTTATTGGACTTGCTGAATGCTTAGTTGCTTTAACAGGAAAACATCATGGAGAAGATAAAAATTCATGGAATCTTGGGAATGAAATTGTTGCCTTTATGAGAAGAAAAATGGATCAAGCAACGGAAGAATATCAGTTGAATTTTTCATTAGTCGCAACCCCTGCAGAAGGATTATCAGGAAAGTTTATAAAAAAAGATTGCGCTGAATTTGGAACAATTAGTGGTGTAACAAATCATAACTATTACACAAATTCATTCCACATCCCGGTTTATTACCCTATTCAAGCACTTGATAAAGTTCGTTTAGAAGGACCGTTTCAAGCACTTTGTAACGGCGGTCATATTACGTATATTGAATTGGACGGAGCCGCTGTTCATAATCAAAAAGCATTACAGCAAATTGTACAGGCAATGGCACAATATGGAGTTGGATACGGCTCTATTAATCACCCGGTAGATCGCTGTAAATGCTGTGGCTATAATGGAGTGATTGAGAATGAATGCCCAAGCTGCGGGAATGAAGATGAACATCATATTGAAAGAATCCGCCGTATTACTGGATACCTTGTCGGTGACATGTCGAAATGGAACAGTGCAAAACGTAGTGAAGAAGCGGATCGAGTGAAACATAAATGAGAGTAATGAATATTATTCATGATAGTGTTGTAGATGGAGAAGGGCTTCGGACAGTTGTGTTTTTTGCGGGCTGTCCGCATCATTGTTTAGGTTGTCATAATCCAAAATCTTGGAACCTTTGTAACGGTACCGAGATGAGCGCAGAAGAAATTGTAAAAGAGATTGCTACAAATTCGTTGAATGATGTAACATTTTCAGGTGGAGATCCATTTTTTCAAGCTGCCGAAGTGAAAGAAGTAGCAAAAGCCGTAAAAGCTTTGAACAAGAATCTATGGATTTATACTGGTTATACGTTAGAAGAGATCCAGAATTCACAAAACAACGATATGATAGAGTTGTTACATTATGGGGATGTTTTAGTTGATGGAAGATTTGAACTCGAAAAAAGAGATTTGACACTTCCATTTCGCGGAAGCTCCAATCAACGTATTATAAACTTAAATTGAACGGTTCTGTTGCAAAGTTAGCTGAAACATAAAGCATCTGGAATATTGCGGTTAGATTTTATGCAACCGTCAACAATTTATGTAATTCGTTATACGTCGAAAAAACGGAGTCTGGTTGAAGACTTCGTTTTTGTTTGTATATTGCATGAACAGTTTCTATACCTTTTATAGTACGAGAGGCATGTCGAAGACTTTGAAAGCCTAAGGAATGAGAAAAACGACAGTAATAGCCAACGGCTACCAAAATAATATCTTTTTTGAATTGTTTCCCTTTAAAATATCTCATCTGTCATTCTCCTTGGTTTTTTTCAGAGTTTAGCGTAGTTTAGAAAACTTTGCAACAGAACCCAAAATGAAACATTGGGATTTTTTAAGAATAAAAAATACGATGAATGGTTTTATTTTCTTAATTCACATAATTCTCAAAATTTAAATCTTTAATTGTTAATATTTGTTATATAATGAAATTGTCAAACCAGTCATCAAATAGTGTCCCTTATGTTTCTGTTGAAACAGTTTGATTGTCCCGTGTATTAACCTTCTAAGTTACAACGCACATGCGTATATATGATTTTCAATCTATCCGTGAATGTATATAAACAGCTAAAAGAATGATAAAGGATTAAAATTATGATATTTTGTTTATTGATTCTTGTACAAGAATCAATAAACAAAATATCATAACATAAAAAAAGAATTGCAAGCCATGTATTCTCTAAATGTAATAAATGAAAAATATAGCTAAATTTTTCAAAATACAGATAGGTGTTTTGTGAAGGTAAATTGAATAGAAAAAACATTCATTTAATAGGTGGAC
>NZ_JBFTMC010000111.1:0-14161 GCF_056396765.1 Bacillus sp. 05T22 | reverse complement strand
TCCTAACACATTCTTCTGTTTTAGGTGATTTACCGAATGAGGATCATATAACAAGAGTTGTGCTTGATAATCAGGATACAAAAGAAGAGTTAAGAGGATACCAGAAAAATAACCTAGATTCATTTGATGGAGCAGCACCCTTAAATCCTGCGTATACAATTTATACTTCGGGGTCAACAGGTAAGCCAAAAGGTGTCGTTGTGCCGATGCAAAGCTTAAGAAACTTTTTATTGGCGATGCAAGATCAATTCTCATTACATGTAAATGATCGTTTGTTGGCTGTTACAACCTTTGCGTTTGATATTTCAGCTTTAGAACTTTATTTACCACTTATTAGTGGAGCAAGCGTTCAAATTGCCCAAAAAGAAGCAGTTCAAGATTCTTCAGCATTAACAGAAATCATTCAAAAGGAAAACATCACAATTATGCAAGCTACACCAACACTTTGGCATGCGCTTGTAACAGATTATCCAGAAAGATTAATAGGACTTAAAGTTCTTGTTGGTGGTGAGGCACTTCCATCGAATCTAGCGTCTCGGTTAAAAGAATTAAATTGCCATGTTACAAATCTTTATGGACCAACTGAAACAACAATTTGGTCAACTTTCATGGATATGAATGAAGAAGAGAGTGGTACACCTTCTATTGGAAGACCAATTTGGAATACAGAAGTATATGTACTAGATGCAGGTTTACAACCTGTACCACCTAGAGTGGTGGGAGAATTATATATTGCTGGTACGGGGCTTGCCAATGGATATTTAGGAAGACCAGAATTAACAGCTGAACGATTTGTTGCTAATCCATTTGGGAAACTTGGTACACGAATGTACCGTACGGGCGATCTTGTTAAATGGCGTAAGGATGGTTCGTTAGATTATGTGAGTCGTGCAGATCATCAAATTAAGATTCATGGATTCCGTATCGAGTTATCTGAAGTGGAAACTGTATTATCTCAGCACCCTCATGTTGAGCAAGTCGTTGTAATCGTTCGAGAAGATCGACCTGGCGATAAACGTTTGGTTGCTTACATTGTACCTGATGCTGATGGAAATCTTGACCTTGCAGAAATTCGAACATATGCAGGAGGGAGCCTACCAGGTTATATGATACCGTCAGCAATTATGACGATGTCTGAATTGCCATTGACACCGAACGGAAAGATTAATCGGAAAGTGTTACCAGCACCTGACTTCAATTTACTTGTTAGTGAACGCGTAGCTAGAAATCCACAAGAAGAAATTTTATGTGATTTATTTGCGGAAGTGCTTAGCATAGCGCGGATTGGAATCGATGATAACTTCTTTGAAATAGGCGGACATTCTCTGTTAGCTTCCCGGTTAATGGGACGTATTCGTGAAACATTAGGTGTGGAATTAGGCATTGGAAAACTATTTGAATCACCTACAGTCGCTGAACTTGCTAAACAATTAGATAGCACACAGAGTGCAAGGCCAGCTATTCAGAAAGTAGAGCGTCCAAGAGAAGTTCCTCTTTCTTTTGCACAGCGTCGTTTATGGTTCTTGAATTGTTTAGAAGGTCCAAGCCCAACTTACAATATTCCAGTAGTCATTCGAATGTCTGGTGAATTAAATCGAGAAGCTTTACAAGCTGCATTTTATGATATCGTCGATCGACATGAGACACTTCGAACTATTTTTCCTAACACGCTTGGTACGTCACATCAGCAAATTTTGGAGACAAATGAGGTAAATCCTACTTTAATTGTTACGCAGACTACTGATTCAGAATTACCTAAAGTACTTGCTGAATCTGTAAGATATAGCTTTAATCTTGCAGAAGAGCCAGCTATCCGTATGGAGCTTTTTGAAATAAATCCGGATGAACATGTGTTACTTGTATTATTGCATCATATTGTAGGGGATGGATGGTCATTAAACCCATTGTCAAGAGACATAGCAACTGCGTATCAAGCACATTGTAAAGGTGAATCAGTTCAGTGGAAGTCACTGCCAGTACAGTATGCCGATTATGCCCTTTGGCAACAAGAACTATTAGGAAATGAGAGTGCACAAGATAGTCTCATTTCACAACAAATTGATTTTTGGAAAGAAGAATTGAAGGGGTTACCAGCCCAACTTGAGTTACCTACAGATTATCAACGTCCTGTGGAAACGAGCTATTGCGGAGAAACGATAGATTTTCATGTAAATCCAGAGTTACATGAACGATTATTAGAGCTTGCTCGTAAAAATGGTGTTAGTTTGTTTATGATCCTACAATCCGGACTTGCTGCATTACTTACACGATTAGGGGCTGGAACGGATATTCCAATAGGTAGTCCAATTGCTGGGCGTAGTGATGATGCGCTTGGAGATATTGTCGGATTGTTCGTAAATACACTCGTTTTACGTACAGATACGTCTGGAGATCCTAGCTTTAGTCAACTGTTAAGCAGGGTGCGTAAAGTTAACCTTTCAGCATATGAACATCAAGATGTTCCATTTGAAAGACTTGTTGAAGTGTTGAACCCTGTGCGTTCGAGAAATAGTCATCCACTATTCCAAATTATGTTAGCTTTTCAAAATACACCAGAGGCTACACTTGATATACCGAATCTAGAAACGCATCTTGAGATTAAGAGTGTTGGTTCTTCGAAGTTTGATATGACGATAGAAATAAGTGAACGTAGTACGTCTGAAGGTCAGCCAAATGGATTACATGGTTTACTTGAATTTAGTACAGATTTATTTAAGCGTGAGACAGCTCAGAAACTTGTGAGTCGTTTCATTCATTTATTAGAAGACGCAGTAGAAGATCCAGAACAACCTATTGGGCGTTTGGAAATTTTGGACGAAGAAGAGCGTCAAACAGTACTTGAAAAATGGAATGGCGGCTTTCAAATTGCGCCTGAAATGACCTTACCGGAATTATTTGAGAAACAAGTTCGCTTAACGCCAGATGCAACCGCTGTCGTATTTGAGGACACTACGCTAACTTATGAAGAGTTAAATAAGAGATCGAATAAACTTGCACGTCTGTTAATTGAAAAAGGGGTAGGTCCAGAGCAAATGGTTGCTTTAGCGATACCAAGATCTCTTGATATGGTTGTGAGTTTGTTAGCAGTTTTGAAAGCGGGGGCAGGATATTTACCGCTAGATCCTGATTATCCATCGGATCGAATTTCATTCATGCTAAGTGATGCTAAGCCTGTCTGTATGATTACGAACACACAAGTGACAATAGAGAGTGAAGAGACCGTAACGATTGTAGTAGACGATTTCAAAATAATGGAGACATTAAACAAATATGGTGAAGAGAATATAGAAAATGTGGAACGAATACAGCCACTATCACCTTTACACATCGCTTATGTAATTTATACATCAGGTTCAACAGGAAGATCAAAAGGTGTAATGATTCCTCATCAGAATGTTATAAGGCTGCTTGGGGCAACTGATCATTGGTTCCAATTTGATTCGGAAGATGTTTGGACAATGTTCCATTCTTATGCTTTTGATTTTTCAGTTTGGGAAATTTGGGGGCCGCTATTGTATGGGGGCCGTCTTGTTGTCGTACCACACACTGTGAGTCGTTCACCTAGAGAATTTTTAAATCTGCTTGTCCAGGAAAAGGTAACAGTTTTAAATCAGACACCATCAGCATTTTATCAACTTATGCAAGCAGATCGCGAAAATGTTGAATTAGGGCAGAAGCTTTCCTTACGATATGTCGTTTTTGGTGGAGAAGCACTGGAATTAAGTCGTCTAGAAGATTGGTATAGTCGTCATCCAGAAAATTCACCTAAGCTTATTAATATGTATGGTATTACAGAAACAACTGTACATGTGAGCTATATCGAGCTGGATCAAAATATTGTATCTTTACGAGCAAACAGCTTAATTGGATGTAGTATACCAGATCTTAAAGTATATGTATTAGATAATTACTTACAACCTGTACCACCAGGAGTGGTAGGAGAAATGTATGTTGCAGGAGCAGGGCTTGCTCGTGGGTATTTAGGTCGTGCAGGGTTAACTGCGGAACGATTTATAGCAGATCCATACGGGAAACCTGGTACTCGAATGTATCGTACAGGAGATTTGGCGCGTTGGTGTCAAGATGGCACATTAGACTATATCGGTCGTGTAGACCATCAAATTAAGATTCGAGGTTTCCGAATTGAACTTGGCGAAATTGAAGCCGTTATTATGCAGCACTCTCATGTTGAACAAGTAGCTGTCATTGTACGTGAAGATCAGCCTGGTGATAAGCGATTAGTTTCCTATATTGTTCCGTCAGAACATGTAAACATTGATACAGCTGAAATGCGCCAATATGTAGGACTTAGTCTACCTGATTATATGGTACCATATGCTTTCGTTATGATAAGTGAATTACCTTTAACTCCAAATGGTAAGTTAGATCGTAAAGCATTACCAGCACCTGAATTCATGGTATCTACGATAAGCCGAGGACCAAGAACACCAAAAGAGGAAATTTTATGTGATTTATTTACAGAAGTTTTGAATTTACCTCGAATTGGCATTGATGATGGTTTCTTTGATCTTGGCGGTCATTCCTTACTTGCTGTGCAGTTAATGAGCCGGATCAGGGAAGCGCTAGGAGTAGAGTTAAGTATCGGTAGCTTATTTGCGGCACCGACAGTCGCAGGGCTTGCTGAAATATTTGAGATGGGGACGAGCCAAAGTGCGCTAGATGTAATCTTACCATTAAGAACAAGCGGTGAAGAGTTACCTATGTTCTGTGTACATCCAGCAGGTGGACTTAGCTGGTGTTATGCAGGATTAATGAAGTCTTTAGGAAGCAATCATCCAATTTATGGTGTACAGGCACGCGGCATTGCAAAAAGTGAAGAACTTCCAAAATCATTAGACGAAATGGCTGCTGACTATCTTGAGCACATTCGTGAGATACAGCCACATGGGCCGTACAGGTTGTTAGGTTGGTCTCTCGGAGGAAACGTTGTTCATGCAATGGCAACTCATTTGCAAAATCAAGGAGAAGAAGTTGAACTGCTTGTTATGTTGGATTCTTATCCCGGTCACTTTTTACCAAATACAGAAGCGCCTAGTGAGGAAGAAGCGCTTATTGCCCTACTTGCATTAGGAGGATACGACCCAGATAACATGGATGGAAAACCACTTGATATGGCAAACGCTATTGATATACTTCGCAGGGACGGCAGTGCATTAGCGAGTCTGGAAGAGGAAACAATTTTGAACTTGAAAGAAACATACGTAAATTCTGTTGGTCTTTTAGGAAAGTATGTTCCAAAACAATTTCATGGAAACCTTGTATTCTTTAGATCAACAATCATACCAGAATGGTTTGATCCGATTTCTCCAGATACATGGCTTAGTTATATAGATGGGGAAATTGAACAATATGATATTGATTGCCGACATAAAGATTTATGTCAGCCAGGACCACTTACAGAAATCGGACAAGTATTAGCTAGTAGGCTGCAAGCGATGAAAGGGGTAAATAAAGTATGACGAATCCATTTGAAAACGATAACTTTATGTATAAAGTGTTAGTAAATAAGGAAGGCCAGCATTCTGTCTGGCCAGCCTTTCTCGATGTACCAGCCGGGTGGGATGTTGTTCATGAACAAGATAGTAGACAAGCTTGTCTTGCGTATATCGAATTACACTGGAGTGATATGCAGCCAAAGAGTCTTCACTCACTTGAATGCGTTTCAGTAGGGGAGTAGTAATGAATTTGAAGCTGAATCCGAAAATTGTTGTTAGTGTTGTATATGTAACGGCTATGTTTATGGCTGCTATGGATGCAACGATTGTAAATGTAGCTCTGCAAACGATTAGTCATGAACTACAAGTTCCACCTTCAGCAATGGGGACAGTCAATGTTGGATATTTAGTAAGTTTGGCTGTGTTTTTACCTATTTCTGGGTGGCTTGGAGATCGGTTTGGTACAAAGCGAGTATTCCTAATTGCTCTTTCTGTATTTACAGCTGCTTCCGCGTTATGCGGAATTGCTGATAATATTACTGCCTTAAATATATTCCGTATCATACAAGGTGCTGGCGGAGGATTATTGACGCCAGTAGGAATGGCAATGTTATTTCGAACATTTTCACCACAAGAAAGACCGAAGATTTCTAGGTTCATCGTCTTGCCTATTGCTGTTGCGCCTGCAATAGGACCAATTGTTAGCGGGTTCTTTGTGGATCATATGTCTTGGCGCTGGGCATTTTATATTAATTTACCGTTTGGAATAGTAGCTTTACTAATTGGTGCGTTATTTTTAGTAGAGCATATTGAAAAAACTGCTGGGCGGTTAGATTTACCTGGTTTTATTCTTTCCGCACCAGGATTTGCAATGTTGATATATGCAATGAGTCAAGGGCCATCAAAAGGATGGGGTTCCTCAGAAATAATAGGGACAGGATTAGGTGGACTTTTGCTTATTATTCTCTTTGTATTTGTTGAACTTCGTGTGAAGCAGCCGATGCTAGACTTATGTTTGCTGCAAGATCGTTTATTTCGGAATATGAGTCTCATTTCGTTATTTTCGGCTGCTGGATTACTGGGCATGTTATTTATATTCCCGCTTATGTATCAAAATGTATTACATGCGTCGGCACTAGAAACAGGTCTTACAACATTTCCAGAAGCAATCGGGTTAATGATTGCTTCGCAAATTGTGCCTTTGTCTTACAAAAGACTTGGGCCACGTAAGTTGATTTCTACCGGTTTGCTATGTGCAGCGATTATATTTGTTGTTTTAAGCTTCGTGAATCAGGAAACAAACCCTTGGCTGGTCCGTATTCTATTGTTTTGCATAGGATTTTTCCTAGGTCATTCTGTAGGAGCTGTACAATTTTCAGCTTTTAATAATATTCATCCGTCTTCAATGGGGAGGGCGACAACTATTTTTAATGTGCAAAATCGATTAGGTTCCGCCATCGGTGTTGCAATTCTTGCAAGTCTTTTAGCAGCTTTTGGAAATCATAATGTAAGTGAAGMAGGAAATGAGAGTGCTAGTATTGTAGCGTATCAAATGGCCCTGCTTGGTGCAGCTGTATTCCTATTCATAGCATTATTATTTGTATTACGTATTCGTGATGCGGAAGTAATAGATACATCAAAGAAAAAAACGTCAGTCCAATCAAATGAAGCTCATTCAAAAGCAGTTGCAGGTGAATAAAGGAGGAAGGATCTGCCCAGGTGTAATAATAAATCTGGGTAGGTTTCTCTATTACAATAGCAATGATGAAAAGTGAGAAGGGGAAATGCTAGTGGGGATATTTGCTGAAGGATGGAATAGGTTCCATACTTTTCTTAGTATGAATATTGGATATAAAAAGGGGAGAATTTTTATGAAAGATTGGGAGATTGTAGATTCAGTACCAGAGTTAAGAAGTCATCACTGTCAAGTATGGTGGGCGCGAATTTCAGACTTGCAATCTTGGCACTATAGTTTATTAAGTGAAACGGAGCGTGAAAAAGCAAATTTGTTCCGTCATTCTGAGGACCGAGCAAGATTTATGATTGGATGTGCAATTAGTCGATTGGTACTAGGAAAACAACTCGCAATGTCTCCGCTTCAAGTACCAATCGATCGAACCTGTTCAGTTTGTAAGCTAGCGCATGGACGTCCGCAATTACCTGTAGGCATGCCGCAGCTATCTGTGTCACATTCAGGAGAACGAGTTGCTGTTGCGTTTACAACATCTACACCTATTGGTATAGATGTAGAACAAATAAATTCTAATATTGATGTACTTAAGATGGCAGTAGGAGTATTAACAGATATAGAAATTGCTCAGTTAATGCAACTGCCAGTTGAAAGGCGAATTGAAGGGTTTTTAACATATTGGACGCGGAAGGAAGCGATACTTAAGGCTACTGGCGAAGGGTTAATGATGTCACCTTCTAATCTTACTGTATCAACTCCAGATCATTTACCGGAACTCCTTGTTTTTCAGGATAAGTCACAGCTTGTTGAGACTACAACTTTGATGAATTTGCAACCTGGCTCAGGCTATGTTGCTTCAATAGCTTTATTAAACAAAGATGTAACAGAAATGAGGCAGTTTGATGCCGGAAAGCTTTTGCAGAGTAGTAGACTTCTCCCTCATTAATGAATAGTAATACTTTAATTGACGAAGGTGTGTACGAATAATACAGATACCTAGAGTGAAAATGTTCGCTTGAGTGGTTGCTAGATTATATAAATATAGAGGAGGTGTTAGTCATGTTAGTAGTGGAAAATAGAAAAAGAGAATTGGCTGATGCTACAGTATTTAAAATGGTTAAAGATTTATTGTTTTCTAAAGAGACGTCATCTATTACGTCTTTAGAAAATATGGTGAAAGATATAGTTCAGCTCAATGTTGTGGAACAAGAAATGTTAGATAGGGAATATATTCCAAAAGAAGTAAAAAGCTTTTTTGATAAAAATGGAACATTTCTTTACCGAGTTTCATCCATTAGTTACAAAGGAAAGGTGTTATCTGAAAATCTGATTTTTACTGATACCTCACTATTACCAAGTGAAATTGTGAAAGAGTTAGAAGGTGGAAACGTTCCTATTGAAAACCTAGTTGAGCAAATGGAAGTAAGAAAAAACATACTATATCAAGGATATCAGCCTTCTGGAAATATTATTGAACTGTTTGATGGCTGCTTATTACAATCTAGTATATACCCTACGAGAAAATATCAAATCGTAAGTAACTGTAGATGCTTATTTTATATTTGTGAAGTATATCATGCGGATAATATATATGAAGTAATGAGATAAATCACAGTATAAAATAACCCAGCCTAGGCTGGGTTATTTTTATTTTACAGCTTCTTTTAATTCTTTTCCTGCCTTAAAGGCTGGAACTTTCCCCGCTGCAATTTGAATTTCTTCACCTGTTTGCGGGTTGCGACCTGTACGCGCAGCTCTTTCGCGTACCTCAAATGTTCCGAAACCAATAAGTTGTACTTTGTCGCCAGTTTGTAAAGCATCCGTAATTGTGTCAAATACAGATTGGACAGCTGCTGAAGCTTCTTTTTGTGAGATATCGGCTGTTTGGGCCACATTTTTAATTAATTCAGTTTTGTTCATTTTTTCACCTCATATTAATTTTTTTGTCTAGGTTTGTTTTTGTAATGAGTGATAGAATGTAGAGATATTGTTGAAAAGATTGATAGAATCACATTGTTATCTTAAGTTCGGTGAAAGAAGCGGAATCCCTGCAAAGTATTGATGAATTTATTTTTTTCACCTCTTTAGAAAGAAGGATTTGTATAGAAAATAATAAAAAAACATAACTCGCATGAAAGTATTTATTAAAAAAGGCATTTCAACAGAGGAAATCGAAGCTGAATATTTGTATGAATAGGTAAAGCTATATGAGGAGGGAATAGGTATATGCAGAAAGAATATTTTAGTGAACATTTTGATGTTGAGAATATAGAAGACGGTATTTATGCTGCGATTGCAAAGGAAGGAGGAGGCTCCTTAGCCAATGCCGGTTTTGTTGATATAGGAGATCAAACGATTATTTTTGATACGTTTAACACACAACAAGCAGCTGCAGATTTAAAAGAGATAGCAGAAGAAATAACAGGTCATTCTATATCATGGGTTATTAATAGTCATTGGCACGGAGACCATATTCGTGGAAATCAAGTTTTTGAAAATTGTAATATCATATCTAGTCATAAAACATACGAGCAAATGGCAGAAATTCATCCTTTCAGAATTGATAAACAGAAACAAGACATAGAAGGTTTACATACATATATACAATCCCTACAAGATCAATTCACTCAAACAAATGATGAAGGCTTACGAAAACAGATTTCATTCTTAAATCAGTTAGCGGTTTCATTACCTACACTGCAACTTGTATTACCTCAATATTCTTTCCAAAATGAATTTACTATACATGGTTCAAAGAGAACTGCAAAATTGATTACGTTAGGCGGGGGCCATTCCGTTTGTGATACGATTCTTTACTTACCTAAAGAGAAGGTTTGTTTTATGGGTGATTTGTTATTTGTGAAATCACATCCTACTTTTTTTGAAGAATCTAATCTTCAAGAATGGAAGCGTATGTTAGAAATGATTGAGGAATTTGAAATTGATAAAGCAGTACCAGGACATGGCCCTGTAGGTGTAAAAACAGACTTGAGAAAAGTAATAGAATACATTGAAGAATTAACAGTTTTAGTTAGAGAGAATACAAGTATTGATGAGGTCAAATGTCCGAGTGCTTATAAAAATTGGCATGCTCCTGAGGTTTTTACATCAAATTTAAAGTATTTAAAGAAGGTAATGAAATTATCAATTTTGCAAAGTAATGTTATGAAATAATACAAATAAAGGGTATCCCATTTCTATATGGGATACCCTTGGCATTAAATGTTGATTAACTTGCTATTTTTTTATTTGATGGTTTGAGTTTTTCAGCTTGTAAGAAACGATTTGTTTCTGCTACCACAACACCACTTAATCCAATTAGACCGATTAAGTTTGGAATAGCCATAAGTCCGTTTGCGATATCAGCGAACGTCCAAACGATTCCGAGTTTTAAGTTGGCACCAATTGCAATCATTACAATGAAGATGGCTTTATAGTATTTCACAGCACCTTGTCCGAATAAATAAGCTACACATTTTTCACCATAATAAGACCATCCTAAAATAGTGGAGTAGGCAAATAATATGATTGCAATACCAAGTATCATACTACCAGTATCGCCAAATACAGATTGGAAAGCGAGTGTTGTTGCTTCAACACCAGTTTTTCCAGATTTCCAGGCGCCTGTTGTAATTAACACTAAACCAGTAATTGTACAAACAATAAATGTATCAAGGAAAGTTCCTGTCATTGACACAAGCGCTTGTTTAGCAGGTGAATCTGTTTTTGCAGCAGCAGCAGCAATTGGAGCGCTTCCTAAGCCTGCTTCATTGGCAAATACTCCGCGTGCCATCCCAATTTGAATAGCGGAAGCAATTGTTGCACCGATAAAACCACCAGCCGCTGCAGTACCTTGAAATGCACCAGAAAAAATAAGTGAAAATGCTTCTGGAACTTGATCAAAATGATAAAAAATAATAATGAGACCAGAAATTACATAAAAGAAAGCTTTAAGTGGAACGAAAAATCCAGTGACTTTCCCGATTTTTTTTACGCCACCTAAAATAACAATCGCAATTAAGAAAGCCATTAATATACCAGTTAAAGCAGGGGGAAACGAAAAGTTTATTCTCATAGCTTCTGCAACGGAATTCGATTGCACCATATTTCCGATTCCAAAAGAAGCGGTTGTTCCGAAAATGGCAAATAAAATTGCAAGCCATTTTTTCCCTAAACCACGTTCTAAGTAATACATTGGACCACCGGAATATTCGCCGTTTTCATTACTAATACGATATTTTACCGCGAGGATTGCTTCTGCATATTTCGTGGCCATACCGAACAAGGCAGTAATCCACATCCAAAATATTGCCCCTGGCCCACCGATTGTAACAGCTGTTGCGACACCAGCTATATTTCCCATCCCGATGGTCGCGGCCATTGCTGTCATGAGTGCTTGGAAATGACTAATATCCCCCGAAGAAGATGTATCTTCTGATTTTCGAAATGCTAGTTTGTGAGCGTATAAAAGTTTACTAAACTGCAAACCTTTTAGACGAACTGTGAGAATGATTCCAGTCCCGACTAGAAGGAATAAGGTTGGTAATCCCCATACGTAGTGATTGATTTGTTCTAATACTTTACTTACTGTCTCCATCTTTATTCTCCTTTTAGAAAAAATAAAAAACCACTTCACATAAATGAAATGGTCTCTGGAGAAACAAGGAATAGAAAAATAAACCGATACAAATCGGCGTTTTCTTTCTCTTGTCTCTGTCCTTTTACCTGAGAGATTATCCACTAATACAGCGGATTTGCTCCTTCGGTGCTCTGTTTCCTCTGCACTATATGATAGGCGAGAGGGAGTCTCTCCAGAGATTCGTCCCCATGCAGTTCTACTTGTAACCAAGACCTGAGAGTTTCAAAGTTGAGTCATCAACTTTTTGCCCCGTCGGTAGATCAATTGATCTTCTCCTGAATGGTTCATCCGAATTATGTGATTAAAAACTTAATTATATTGATATGAAATGGTTTATACATAATCAATAAACAACATTATAGGTTCCTTATAAATGAATTGCAATCATTTTTTATTGGAAGATACTTTTTAACAAAAATTTTATCTCCTGAAATGGGAGGAGATTATAGAGTGAATTTATTTTTTGGTTATTCCTAATATACCTTCTAGTTCAGCTAACGTAGATAAGGCTATGACAATATTTTGATCAGCAAGACCTAAAGATTGCGCAGCATTTTCTAAACTATCTTTTAAGGGTTTCTCATTATTTAATCCTTGCGTAACAGATAATGCGGCATTTTCCATACAATTTGAAGCGGCTATAAACGTGGTTTTAAAATGACTGATTTTCTGCTTCAGTGCGGGGTCTTTCATTTTTTCTTCAGCTTTAAATATCTCCGTGTTTTTAGAAATCTCGTTGAATTGGTTTGCTATATGACTCATTTTATCTAATAGTTCAACTGTATTTATGTTATCTGGATTTGAATTTAGTTTAGTCCATGTTGGTAACCAATCTTGTTCCACGATATTATCGTAGTTTGTAGTAAGTAAATCAATTCGGGATTTTAATTCTTGTTGATAGATTTTTTTATCGACAGGTTCCTTAGAAGTTTTTATTGTTGACTCATTAGCGTAGTGTGACAAAATAATCACTCCCATGCTCATAATAATCATTATGCTAAAAAGCCAAAACCACCATTTTTTATAGAACGATTTTTTCATTTGGTATTTCCTCCTAATATGCAAAACATAAGCTGTATTAATCTATAATAACAAGTTACATAGTTAGAAGTTGTTGTATTTTGTCGAAAAAAGGAAGGGATTGAAGAAATAAATAATAATGGGATTATACAGTAAGAATTAGTAAAATATTAAATGATATTACTTTTAATAACATATAAGGATGAGGTTTTCGATGGAGAAAAAGAGACGGAAAATATACTCAAATATAATTATGGTAGTAGTTTTAGGTGGACTATTAGTGCTAATATTCATGACGAAAGAATCAAAGATTAAAGGTTTTCCAGTTCCTATGTTAGCTATTCATATTGAAGATGACAATTAAGCAGATTACCAATATATAAGTCTAATGCCTATTTCAAAAGTAAAGGGATGGGAGAACCTTGGAGAAGATGGGCATACTGTAGTATTTCAAAAAGGAGATAGGAAGGTGATTGTATTACGCTATCCAGGAGAAAATACTTATTATTTGTTTGAAGAATAGTTTAAGATATCAGCGGAATAGGACATAAACAGGATGATTACTTTGTCTATGTCCTATTTATTATTTAAGATAACAATCCGAGTTCCTTTGCATCTAGTGGAGAAAGACTTAATTTCTGAACGAAGAATGCATGAAGTGAGATTTGTTCTTTGATTTTAACCCATTCGTGATAACAGGAAAATAATGTTTGAATATCATTATTAAAATATTGTTCTACTAGTATACGAATCAATTTCGTACTTCGCCAATAATCATAAAAAGCTCCCGCATATGATCCACTTTCCGCAGACTTGCCGAACTCATTTAAAGGGTAATTACTAAATTCAGCTTGATATATGCTAATTAATTCATCTTCTACCTGCATAATTGTTTTAAATTGTTCATGTGACATCATTAGTTTTCTTGGTAAATAAAAGCATATGCCTTCTTCAAACCACATCGATTCTTCATCAATTTCATCAAAATCACTATGGAATTCTTTAGCGTGATGTACAAATTCATGTGCAGCAATAGTTGCGATGTCGAGTATATTAAGTTGCTTATAATATTGCTGAGCTTTTTTAAGTTCTTTTCCGTCAGTTACAGATAAGTAGATATTTTTCCATACATCAATAAGTGGTGTAATATGAATCAAATCACGTGAAGTATAAGCTGGCATAGGAATATTTGAATAAACTTGTGTTGCAGATTCTAAATCGTGAAATACGATTCCTTTTGGTGGTGAGAGGATTGTAACCTTTTCTTGCAATAAAGGTATGAAGCTTTGTAATTCGTTTAGTAGTTTCAAACCTTCTGCTTCAATCTCTTGAATATGAGTTGAATCGGTTACTGAG
>NZ_JBFTMC010000110.1:0-17412 GCF_056396765.1 Bacillus sp. 05T22 | reverse complement strand
GCTCATGATCTATAACAAGTACACACGCCCCAACCATAATTAAAGGTTTACTTCCAACCAAATTACGTAAGTCCATAATATATCCCATATATATGCCTCCTTTGAAAATCTGCACTCTTGTACAATATTCTTCTTACTTTAATATTGTACACAAACTAGATAAAAACCGCTTGCAATGTAAGCTAATGAGCAAACTATTTTTATCAAACACTATTCCAAACCAACAGAATGTAGTGATAAATGTAGGTGTTAAAAAAAGTTTGATCAAAACCTTGTGTGAAGTATTGTTTTTTCAGCAAAAAACAATAGCTAAATTTTGAAAAAAGTTTGATCATTTTATTTAATATATCTTTTTTTGTCCCGTAGATAAATCAGTTGTACTGAAGTATCCATTTCTTATCTCTACTTTGCCTTCTAGGTCTAATTAATCTTTTATAAGAAGAAAACGTGGCAAATATGTAATTTTCCATATCTGAGCCACGTTTTTATCCTATTGCAGTTTTTACACGAATCGTTTCCGTACCCCTACAAAGGTACAGGGAGCTTAATGCCATAACGTTGCTATACAATTGTAAGTCAATGTAGTTGCTAGAGTATTATACAGTGGAAATTCACATGGAAATCATAGAGCTACAATCACAGGCTAAATAAGAAAAAAAGCTTCCTTATGAAGACTGTTTCATCCTTATGTATCCTGTGAGGATATCCATTTATTAATCATAAAACCCTAAAATCTTTCATACTTTCTCCAAGAATATAGTGTGAAAACCACATCAAATTCTGCTTCATAATAGCCACATTAATTCCTGGCTGGTCAGAACTATATGCCATTCCTTTAAATATAATTAATTCTGTATCAACTTCCATATCCCTTAATCCTTGATATAGCTCATATGCATTTGAAGTTGGAACTCTTGCATCCTTTTCACCATGTTGGATTAAGGTGGGAGTACAGGCTGATTTAATATATATCATTGGTGATGTTTTAGTATATATCTCTGGATCATCCCATGGATTATTTCCTAAATACATCCTAATAAAGTAAGGTATATCTGTATTTACATAATGGGTACTCCAATTAGTAATTCCACCTCCAACTGAAATAGCTTTAAATCTACTACTAAATGTAGAACAGAAAGCTGATATATATCCCCCGTTGCTCCATCCCATAACCCCTACTCTATCTTTATCTGCAATCCCTTTGTCAACTAGTTTATCCACTCCAGATATAACATCATCGTAGTTAGCAATTCCCAGCTTTCTATAGTTTGCTTTTAAGAATTCATTACCATAACCAGAACTTCCCCTGTAGTTTGGTTCTAAAACTATAAAGCCTTTTTCGATAAACTGTTCAATAGGATATTTCTCATTAAAACAGTCTGAAAATATTGGAAAGGATGCCCAAGCCGGACCACCATGGATTACCACTAATAAGGGATATTTTTTATTTGCGTCAAACTCTACTGGGGTTGATAAAACTCCCTCTATTTCAAGACCATCACTACTTTGCCATGAGATTATTTCCCTGTTACTTTTAAGCTTTCCTTTGAAAAAGCTATTTTCATTCGTTATTTTTTTATCGTCTAAATAGATTTCAAAGGTTTCATTTGTTATAGCCTTATTATAGGATATATGATTTCCATCCCTTGTTATAGAAGCATCCATTATAAAGCTATCTACTTTTTCGCTTAACATTTCCACAGTGCCATCCTCAGATAGCAACCCAATAAGATAATTAGTTTTATTCTGCCATCTAATTAAAATTCCTTTAGCTGTCCACCGTAATGGAATAACCGTACTATCAAAATCTGCTAAAGGTTGAATTAGCTCTCCATTATTAATATCATATATCTCTAATGTACTGTCTTGTATATGGGTCTTATAGTAATCCTTCTCCCTTATGCTTGCTGAATAACATATTTTGCTGCCTTCAGGAGAAAAGCAAACGCTCCCTCCTAACAACTTATCTATATTCATCTTTTGTAGCTCTCCAGCTTTAATATCTAGTATGTATAGATCTCCATTAATATAATCTCCCATATTTGGGCTTGGTGTAGCCATAAATACAACCTTTTTCCCATCATTTGAAATATCAAATTCATGGATATGAAAATCCTTCCCATCAGTTAGTTGATAAACAACGCTATTTTCGTGTTCATCTTTATCTTTACCAGAACTATCAGAATTTTCTAGGTGTTCATGTTTATCATTTTGTATCACTTTTTCTATTTCAATGTAATATAAACAATTATTCTGGTATTCTTTACCTATATGATGGAAATTCCCATATAGTTCCTTACGTTTCTTTATCACCTCAGATTCTTTTGACTGTGCAACATAATAAAAACCCTTGCCAGTAGACGCCCATTTGAATTTACTGACCCCTTCTTTCTCATCAGTAATTTGAACCCCACTATAACCATCTATTGACTTAACAAAGATCTGATTTTTCTTATTATCCCCGTCACCAACTGGGCTAAGGTATGCGATATCCCTAGAATCTGGAGACCATAATGGGTATGTACTATCTATATCCCTAGTTGTTAATGGGTAACTCTGCCCCTTATCTTTTTCATATATCCATACATGATTCCTATATTTATTGTCTTTCCAGTTAGCTGTCTTCTTGACAAATGCTACGTTTTTGCCATCATCACTTATGTTTGTACCTGATAAGGTTGGTAATGAAATAATCTCTTCTATACTTAGATATGTTTTTTCATTCATTTTCATTAATAAACCCCCTCGTAATGTCTAGTAATCTAATTTGTTCAATAAAACCTCTGCCCTATGCTGAACCCCTTTAGAACTGTGTCTAGCTTTCACCACTGTAATACCTTGACCTTCAATGCTTTTCAATGACTTACTTGTCCAAGTTCCACTATCATTCACAAGATTTATAAGCAGTCGATCATAAATAGTTTTCCATTCACGAATTTCAAACGATGATAATATTAACATCGACAAAGAGCGATTTTCCCGTTCAATTTCTATAATGTTGAATTGTTTGCCATTCCCCAAATACATTTGAGCAATTACATAACGTCGCTTAGTGACATTATCACTCAATTTCGTAAATCTACGTTCACCGTGACCATCTGGCAACACATCGATACGACTGGCCGCGCTTTTACCCCTAATACTTTGGCGTAAATATCATTGATTCCTATCCAAAGAAAAGAAATATCAAATATACCATCATCTTTAGAATGGTTAATTCGATTATATAAGCCCGTCACTGTTTCTCCTGGTTTCCCTAAGTTATATAACGTGTCGTTTGGAAATTGATCGCTCAATATTTTATAAAAAGAAATACCTGGCCTTCCCTCGGTTAGACTATCTCCAAATAGCGCTATTTTCATTTTTCTCTCCTCCATGACTCGTATTTCTCTACATGAAAACGAAATAAAAGGCGAGTATGAATTAAGACTTCTTGTTAGAAATAGATAACAAAAATATAGTGATTGCCTCTTCAAATAAACGTTGTAATTCTTCAGTTTCAATTGTGTGGATAAATTGACATAAGCCACCTAACCACGAACCTAATAGAATACTTGTCTTTTCAATATCTTCTATTTTAAATTCATCATTGCTAATTCCTTCTTTTAAAATATATTGATATGCTTGTAAGGGGATAATTGCTAATCCATATAGTTTCTGCACTGTAGAAGGGTTGGTGGTAGGATCTGATGCAAGTTCTTGACCAGCTCTTAATAAAGGAGCTTTGTAATTATAAAGAACGTGTCTAGCCATTCCATATAACTTTTCTGTCGCTGTTTGATATTTCTTTGTTGTTGTTTGCCATTTCTCATCCCATTGCTGCATACCCCTTTGCGCCAAATATACAAATAAGTTTTCTTTATTTTGATAATGATAATAAATATGTCCTTTGCTATAACCAGAGGCTTTCGCAATATCTTCAACAGAAGTCTTTGCATAGCCCTTTATAGAAAATAATTCGGTTGCTTTTTCAGCTATTACTCGTTTTGCTTGTTCACTGTCATAACGCCTTTTATTCAACGGTTTTCTCCTTTCGATTAAATTCATTAAAAATTGAACGATTGTTCTAATTGTAGTTTATGCAAACTTTCTATACTTAGCAACTACTAGAATAAAAAATGTAGTATTTGCGGAAATTAGATATTCATGTTGACTTAGTTATTTAAATTATTATATTTCCCCTATAAATACGGTGCGTGAAATTGCCTATTTTGCACGAACTTTAAATTCGTGTTTTTAATTCTCTTTACATATACTTGTAAAGAGCATGGAGGGATAGTAATGAGAATTGCGTACACAGAAACTGATGTGAACTTGTTAGCTCATCTAATGAAGGAAAAAGCAGTAGGACAACAAGGGATTCTGGATATTGGAAATGTCGGTGTAAACAGAGTGATGTGCGATTGTCTAGACTTTAAAGGAATTCCCGCAACCAACGAGAGCTGATTACCCAAAAGTATATACTGGAAAATAAATGTTTAATGATTCTCTATTGATAAAAAATCCCTTCACGTTTTGTGAAGGAATCATTATATTATTATGGATTCATTTGAAAATTCGGATTGAGAAATTCACCTTTTTATATAGCAAATTGTTGTTCATCATCATAAAAAATTAAGGCAAAACTAAAAGACATGAATCTGATACAATACCAGACTCATGTCCAAGAAGTTGCCTAATGAAATAAATTGTGCCTAGAGTTCATCATCCAAATCCTCTTCAATTAATCCATGATTCATGTTTTTTCCGTAAAATATTTCATCCATTTCTGTTTTTAATTTTTTTGTAATTTCCTCTTGTTCTTTCACGGATAATTTTTCTTGGGTATATCCAAATAGATAGTTGTTTAAGTCAAATTCTTTTCGTTTACATTTTGTATGAAAGATATGTTCTTGATATACATTAACATCAATCATATCATAGAGTTTTTTCACGTTATTTGGAATGTAATTTTGGATAGAACTTATTTCGTGGTCAATAAATAACTTGTTACCTGTTATATCTCTTGTAAATCCCCGAACGCGGTAATCAATTGTCATAATATCTGTATCAAATGAGTGGATAAGGTAATTTAATGCCTTAAGAGGCGAAATTTCACCGCATGTAGCTACATCAATATCTGCTCTAAAAGTGCTGATACCTTCATCTGGATGATATTCAGGATACGTATGAACCGTTATATGACTTTTATCTAACTGCATGACAACTGAATCTGGGAGCGGTCCAGGAGATTCAGTGAATGATTCTGTCGGCACTTCCACCACAGGACCTTCTGATACTAGTATGGTTACACTTGCCCCCTGTGGTACATAGTCTTGTTTAGCAATATTTAATACATGTGCACCTATAATATCTGAGACATTTTTTAAAATCTTAGTTAATCTGTCTGCATTATATTGTTCATCTATGTATTCTATATAAGATTCTCGTTCTTCTTTTGTTTTTGTATAGCAAATATCATACATATTAAAGCTTAATGATTTTGTGAGGTTATTAAATCCATGTAATTGAATCCGTTGTTCTGGTGTTAGTTTCATGATAAAATTCCCCATTCTTTTTTCTGATCAATAATATTTTATAAATCCTTTATGAAATATGGTTCCATTCTACAATTTTTTCATGCATATTCTTTTGAATTAGAATATATGATCTGTTTCTCATTTATTGGTACTGGTCAATTTTTATATTTTTTTATTTTATTGTAAATATACGGTAAATGAAATTTGAAACAACAACTATGTAGAATTGGATTTTAACAATCATTGTGACTTAATTAATCAAAAACAAAAAGATGTACAAACTCACGTTGTGTACATCTTTTTGTCTATGTCTGAAACGAATTAAATATGAGGTTATGTTCTATAATGGCCCCTAATTATATCCACTCAAAATATTATTTATTTAAATTTTTTTTCGTTACTTCACTTCTAATATTTACCTCTTTTGAGAATTCAGTATCGTTTGTTAGGTTATTCGGATATTTGTTTTTGCGTTTTGAATACAGATAAAATAGAGAGGTTCACTTGAATTATTACGCCAAATTCGTTCCCCTTCTTGTGCTATCCTAATAACAGTACCCTCTTTAATTTCAATGATTTCATCATCAATCTTAAATTGCCCTTGTCCCTTTTGTTGCTATCAAACCGAAGTAATCTGCAATATTTGTGGCAAAAGCGAAGACCCTTGATCAGAGAGCTTTCTGCTTGAATTGTTAATTGCGATATCTTTCCGGTATGGTTAATCCATTTCTTTCATCATCCCATGCTACGGAACTAATCTTCCAACCACTTGGAGTTTGAATAAACTGCATCGTTTTCATCCCCAATGTCTCGAATGAATCGCCATCCAACACTCCAGATTTTCGATATAAGCTGAAACGGTGAGCGATATTACCGAAAATCTCTGTAATTTCTTGTATTTCTTCTTCTTTGAAATCATTTAAGCGCCCTTCTCTTAATAGTTTTTCACGTGGATCGATAAATTGCTGAAGATTGTAAATATTTGGGATGGAATCCGTATTTTTAATGATCATTCCCTCTGGAATAAATAAATCATTGAGTACACGTACATTTGGTTCTTCTCCATTTTTGTTGGTAAATGCATTAAAGAATGCATCAGTTAATCGATCTAAACTTATTTTTTGATCTGATAATTTATATGTGTTATTTATATGGTTTTCTGTTCTACTATTATATGCAAAAAGTCTAAGCTCTTCAGGATCATTGGACAACTGAACTAATCTTTCAAACTGTAACCCTACTTTTTCAAGTAACTTGGCTGAAGGGTGATTGTCTTGAGTTGTGATTGCGACGATTCGATTTAATCCTAAAGTATCTTTACCATATGCCATTACAGCAGAAGCTGCTTCATAGGCATATCCTTTTTCCCAATACTTTGGAAGAAAGGCAAAACCAATATCCACATCTTCTAGGGTGTCTCTTTTTACTAGACCACAAATCCCAATTGGGATTTGATCTTCTTTTCTCTCTACCAAATAAAGACAAAATCCGAATTGCTCATACATACGAATTGGTCCATTCATAATGTAGTTACGTGCATCATCAATCGTTTTCACACCACGATCGCCTATAAATTGTAACCAAGAGGGATCATTGAGAAGCTCTAGGATAAACTCTACATCGTCGGTAGTTTGTAGGCGAAGGGTAAGCCGATTGGTTTCAAGAATTTTCATAGTAATACACCAGCCTCATAGTATTTATTTTAGTTGATATTGTATTCTTGTTGTATAAGACTTATTAGTAAGTAATTCAAAAAGATATTAAATAACTAAACTAGTATCAAAAGAGAAATAATTAAATGATTGATTCGATAAACTATTTCCCACTAAATGATGCTTTGGTCTTTTCTAAAAATGATTTAGTTCCTTCTTTGAAGTCCTCTGTGGATGCAATCAAACCAAAATAATCTGCACCGAGAAGAGCGGACTCTTCTAAAGTTAAATTGCTCCCCCTATGAATTGCCTCCCAGGTCATTTTTACTGCAATTGGAGCCTGAGACAGAATTTCTAGGATAAGAGTTTCTGATTCTGATAGTAACTGTTTAGGCTCAACAATCCTATTAACCAGTCCTATTCTATAAGCTTCTTCTGCGCTTATCGCGTTTCCAGTGAGTAACAGTTCTGCAGCACGTTCCTTACCTATAAGTCTGGGAAGTCTCGTAGTTCCACCAAAACCAGCAACAGCACCTATACGTACTTCAGGATGTCCTAATCTAGCATGATTTGCACATACACGGAGCGAACAGGATTCAGCTAACTCAAGCCCACCTCCTAGAGCGAAGCCATTGATAGCAGCAACAACTACTTTCCCCAATGACTCGATTTTATTAGTAACCGTAACAGCTAGCTGAGCTAAATCACGTACTTCTAGAGGAGTACTTTTATTAAGATACTTAATGTCTGCACCTGCGGAAAATGCCTTTTCCCCGGAACCGATAATGATCACTGCCTTTRCACTTGAATCAATTTTAATCCTGTCTAAGATGGATGAAAGTTGTTCAAGAACATCTCGGTTTAATGCATTGAGTGCTTCCGGTCTGTTTATTGTAATTTTTGCGATTCCATTTTCTCCAGTGTAGAGAATGACATCTTTATTTATCATTTTAAACCCTCCAATAGTTTAGTGTATCGACACTGATTCCTTAACGTAAGGAAAATCAACTTTTTCATCCCAAAAATGGCAGAGTGTATGTGTATATTTTCGTTAAAATGTTAGCAGGACCTCTTTAACGGTAAAGATAGCTTGCGGGTCGGATGTATTGTTATCGCAGGAACAGCAACATGTCTTTGACGAACAGCTCCGGATACCGGAAGAGGAACCCATGCCCTGAATCTGGATAAATAATGAGCTGAGCATTCGGCATCCTCCTGATCAAGATTGGCACTATCAAATGAAACAATACCGTCATTCCCTTACTAAACGTGGCATTACACAAAGCATGTCCCGTAAAGGGAACTGTTACGATAACGCAGTAATTGAAAATTCCTTTGGTATCATGAAGTCAAAATTTATATATCGAAAAGAATTCAAGAGTATAGAACATTTTGAGCAAGAACTAGCAACGTATATAGTGTACTATAATTATAAAAGAATTAAGACAACTTCTTGGGGTCACTTCAAGGGAATCGGCTTTTTTCTTGTCGAAATTTACTTAGCTTGCAGTGGTCATATATTTTTAAGAATAACGGAAGAATATATAGAAAATGCTACATAAATGGGAAGTTTGATCAACTTAGGGGGGACAACATTGTTCAATCAGATAGTAAAAGCTGTACCCAATTTATTTACGATTGGAAATTTATTGTGTGGTGTTTTTTCAATTACCTTGAATATGAATGGCTTTTTGGAAGTAGCCTCCATTTTTATTTTCCTTTCAGCTGTTTTAGATTTTCTTGATGGAAGGATTGCGAGAAAATTAAAAGTGAACAGTGAGTTTGGCGTAGAATTGGATTCCTTAGCTGATATTGTTAGTTTTGGAGTTGCTCCTGCACTTCTATTTCATTCGATAGCAGCACCATCTATTTTAACTTCTTTGGCATTTATCCTTTTCCCAACGATGGGTGCTTTAAGATTAGCTAAATTTAGTGTTAAACCAACCATTGGATATTTTATGGGATTACCTATTCCAGCTGCTGGATTACCATTGGCTGGTATGGGATTGTTTTCATATAGCAATGCATGGATTACCTTAATCCTTGCTCTCTTAATGGTAAGTCCAATTAGGTTTAAAAAACTTTAATTGAGGTCCCGTCCCATCGCCATCAAGATATTGACCAATTACAGCCTGGTGAAACATATGAAATTCCTGAGATTTATATTGGAATGTATCAAAAACTTCCCGCAAGACTTATCCTATATAAATTAACTGAAACACAAATGAAACGTAGGCAAAAGGATTTAACATCTAAAGAACAGAAAAAACAAATTACCTATAAAGAACGCAGTAAACGTCTTAGTGTAATTACCTGTAAGCTTTTGTTCAACCTGCGTAATTAAGATTCAAATTTCATCCAATTTGGTACAATACGTTCAATATCTCCCCAAGCTATTTGGACATGCTAAAGAATGAGGTGACTGTTATGAAAGATGAAATATTAAAGTTAGTACCAGAGGCGGTAAAAAAGTTAATCCAGAAAGAAGTCAAAGAAAGAAACAAGAGTATCATTGATTTAATTATCGATGATGCAACTGCATATGAATTTGAACCAGAGCAAGTAGGTCCTTGTATCATGGCTGCTTATTATGCTTATGAGTCCGCGTCTTATCCTAGTGAAACGGAAGATGAATGGATGCGAATCTTAGTTTTTCACACGGCTACTCGTTCAGCAATGAAGCTTTTATCTTACGGTAAATTTAAAGCAAAACGATCAGAGAGTGGATGGATGAGGTATACAGATCATTGAATGATCCCGTTTTGAAGTAAGGAATTTCTATTAACTAACATATTCGCGGAAATCTCTTACTCCGGAATAAAATTTTTACAGAACATATGACTGTTTCGTACCCAATGGACGTTGTACACTTCGTTCAAAAAATGTTTTACGAAAAATTACACATGCCATACATCTTCTAACTAGCCCTGATATTTTGTTTTCTAATTAAATACAGTGCGTGAAATTAATGTTTGTATGCATGAAAAAGAACCCATCATTTACGAATAGGTTCTTTTTCTAGTGACTTGTATGATTAATGTGTATGGTTATATTTCGATAACAATGGAATTCGTTTTGCAATGGATGCATAAATTACAAATACCATTTGTGTTAATGGTTCTAATTTTCGCGTACTTTGCATTACTATGCCACAAGTTATAAATGATAGGAATGCTCCACCAATTATATCTGCTGGATAATGGACACCAACGTAAATACGTGAAACTCCAACTAGTACGGCCCAAATTAATGCAATATATTTTAATCTTTCCCCTCTCAATAGCATCGTAAATGCTATTGAAAATACAAGTACAGAATGATCACTTACAAATGATGAATCTACTGCATGTGGCACTAATTGATGAACATGATAAGTTACAAAAGGTCGTGCATGATAATATACTGCATGAATGAAAACATTTAATAGCAATGAAACTCCAACTGTAAGAACAGTATATACAACAGTATATTGTTTTTGAATTGCCATTTCTGTTTTTGCGTTACTAAACCATAAAATAAGCATGAAAAGAATCGCCACATAAGGCGCGCTATTCGTAATCATAATCATGATCTTATCTGAAATGATTCAGGTTCCCGCTAAATTATTAATCCATTGAAATACTGTGTAGTTCATATCTACCCTCTCCTTATGTTCATTACGTTCGTACTTTAAGAAAGTACAAGTTCTATTGGTTTACACAGTATACAACAGCAATATGAAAATACCTTGAAACTTTTCTCATCTATTTCTCATTTTCATGTAAAACATAAGGAAACGAAATTGTAACTGATGTACCTTCTCTCTCCTTACTTTCTAATATGATGTTTCCATTATATTTTTCTACAAGCCGTTTTGCGATGGAAAGCCCCAGTCCATTTCCGCCTTGTTTACGACTCCTTGCTTTATCTACTCTATAAAAACGATTAAGTACAAATGGTAAATCTGATTCGGGTATTCCAACGCCATGATCTACAATTCGTATAGCAATGTTATCTCTTTGCAAGTTTGTTTGAATACAAATGTACTTATCATTTGTTTTGGTATATTTAATTGCATTATCTAGTACGATAATAATTATTTGCTCTAAGTAAGATGCCGGTATAGACACGTATGCCCCTTCGGCATGTAATTGTATATCAAATTGAAATTCAGTTTGAAGAACCTCAAAGTTTTGAATTACTTGTTTTAACACAGTATTTACATGTACAGGCTCGACTGTTAATGAGGGCACTTGCTCTGATTCTGCCCTGGATAACTCTAATAATTCTGAGACTAATTTATTCAATCTATCCACTTCTTTTAAACTAGATTGAAGTGATTTTTGTAGAATAACAGGATCATCCTTTCCCCAACGGTTTAACATGGATAAATGTCCTTGAATAATTGTAAGGGGTGTTCGAAGTTCATGTGATGCGTCTTCAACAAACTGTTTTTGTTGTAAAAAAGACTTTTCTACATCATCCATTAATTCATTAAATAGAATGCCTAACTTTGCAAGTTCATCATTATTTTCCCGTATAGGAACTCTTTCTTTTAACCCGTTTGTTTTAATTCGATTCATCGTATCAGTTATATTCTGAACACTTAATAAAAGTTGTTTAGCAATGATCCTTCCACCTAAAAAACTAAGTATAAGTCCACCGATACCAGCTGCAACCATTACAACGAAAATGATTTTCAACAAATGATCGAACGCTTCTAAATTTTCCCCAACCTCAATTGTTCCCGTAAATGACGCTGTTTGAATCGGCRTACGTTCAATTAAGATCCTATCTTCTAAATGCCTCTTTATATAAGTTTCAGGCTGAGTAACCGATTTAGGAGAAGCCCACCTCGGATTAAAATCACGAGAAATCGAGACAATTGGTTGTCCATCTTTATCTAAAATTCGAATAATCTGATGTTTATCATTCATATTATTAAGAAAGTCTTTACTGTTTTCAATTGTTTTGTTAGAAAGTGTTTCTTTTTTATCAGTAAAATATGCTGCTATTTCTTTCACTTGTCTGTTTATTTGTTTCTTTTCATAGTCTACTGTCCATTGATTAATCACAATAAACTGCAAAATATTATATAAAGCAAATAAAATAAATAATAACGTAGTTGACCAAAGAGTTAGCTTCCATTTTATCGGGAGATTTCGAATGCGCTGTGCAAAATTTTTGATCATCTCATCACATACCCAGCCCCTCTAACAGTCTGGATATACTCCTCCTTATCTACACCATGTAATTTGTTTCGTAAATAGCGAACATATACATCAACAATATTTGTTTCTACAATCGCATCGTAACCCCACACTTGCTCTAAAAGTATATCTCGTGTAAGTACGCGGTTAATATTCTTCATAAACATGAGTAATAACTCAAATTCTTTGTTCGTTAATTCAATGATTTCATCATTTTTTCTTAGCGTTCTTGATTCTACATGTAACTGTAAATCTTTAAAAGCAAGCAAAAGTGTTGACTTACTTTCTTCTTTTTGTTCGCGTCTAAATATAACACGTATTCGTGCAAGGAGTTCTTCAATTGCAAATGGCTTCGGTAAGTAATCATCAGCGCCGCTATCTAATCCTGTAACACGATCCATAATACTATCACGCGCTGTTAACATAATGATGGGAGTATTCTTCGTCGCACGCAGTCTACGACATACTTCAATCCCATTGAGTCCTGGTAACATCAAATCAAGAAGTATAATATCATAGTTCTTCTCTAGGGCTGCTTCCAATCCTTTTCGCCCATCGTATTGTACCTCTACTGCATATCCTTCATATTTTAATTCTAACTCTAAAAATTCAGCTAAACTTTCTTCATCTTCAATTATTAATATATGATGCAACCCTAATTCCTCCTATATTATCAAATGAATGATCAATCCTAATCCAAATAGAATCGCAATCATTTGATGTATGCTTCGATATAATACCGATTTTTTTCTGTCTTTAACCTTATTCAAAAAAATTCCAACAACTCCTAGCAATACCAAGCTACCAAAAGCAAATATGCCGCTGTAAATCTGTATCATATGGTGACTTCCCTTTATGAAAAAATAAACTCCATGTGTTGTTGCAACAGCTAATACAGCATAACCGATAAACATATGATATTTCTTTGCTAACATATATAATTCTTTCATATACTTGAATCCGGGTATTTTATTTTTGTGTAAAAACAGCCAAATATGACGTAAAAACCAAAGCGATGCAGCTGCAATCGCACCATATTCACCAAGAGAACCCAGATTTTTATTTACGCTTTTTAATCCTATTTGATCTCCTAGCATAAAGTTTACGATAAACATTGTAACACTAAATGCAATCACACAAGCTCCTGCGATCTTTATAAACAAATGAAAAATTTGACTCCCGAACGTTTTCTTCATTTTGCATCCCTCTTTCAATTTCAAAATATTGATACATTCCAGATTGTAGCAATTAAAAAAGAAAAAAGAATGAAAGAAAGATTAGAATAAGATGAGAAATACTGTATGTGAACTAAAAAATAAATTTCCCACTCTAATTTTTATATGTATAGATTCTCTTTCGCCAGTACAATTATCCTTTGAATAAAAGGTTCTTTTGCATTAGTATACGCCACTCGATCAAATGGATACTTCATAGCAAGCTCTTGTTTTAATTGCTTGTATTCCACACGTGCCCATTCATGATTTCTTATAAAATCACGAAATAATAAATTGTCTTCCCACTCTTGCCCCCATATGTATAGACGTGTAAATGATGTGTACCTGCTCTCCACTGACCTTTTCTAAAAAAACGCCTCTGTGGAAAATTCTCGTGAAAAATATATTCGTATTCTATTGTTTGCAATGGTTCTATCCAATGATCAACTAATTTTAAATCTTTAACACCTATCATCATATCAATGAGAGGTTTAGCATCTAACCCTTCTACTGACGTACTTCCGATATGTTCAATCGCTAAGATGTCCTTTTTTAGTAATGTGATAAATTTCTCTTTCTCCTTCACAAATTCCGTATGCCAATTTAAATTATACGGTTCAATGATTATTTCTTTATCCATCTCTTTCTCCTTTCATATTCATAATCTAGCTTTATAAGCCATCTTTTTTATTAACCAAAACAGGACTTTCAATATTTCTCTCGAATATATCAATGTTTAATCTGATTATATAAAATAAGAGGTGTAAAATGAACGAAATTCCGATTACAATTCATTTAGATGATGTGATTTTTAGATTAAAAGAATATCAAGATTTCGATTGGCTTCTAAATCTAGGTAAAGTATTTGCAGTATTCGATCAACAAGATTCAGGAAATATTTGCTTTGGTATCGAAAAAAACGGAAAGAAAAGAGTAGAAGTCAACGTTATGCATCAGTTGAGGAATTTTACTTAGCATGGGAATATGCTCGAAACAAATAATGATCCAAAAGTAATAACGGTCTTTATTATAATAATTAAAACATGAAGAAGTTACATTTTTTCTGTATAATACTTATAGTACTGAAAACTACAATAATGAGGCCTGTTAGATGAATTTTATATACATCAACCAAAACGTATTAAATAATTTACTTTACATTTTAAGTAGCGTCTTTGTTTTTTATTTTATATATGATAACGGAATGTTTTTCAAAAAACACAAAAAATCCCTTATTGTGATATGCACGAGTGTACCGTTAATTTTATGTATGAAATACCCTATATATATCGACGGAAATTGTGTTCATGATTTGAGACAGATTCCATTTTTCATAGGTACACTTTATGGCGGTTTGCCCGTTGGGATCGCCTTATTAACCATAATGTTATTGATTCGGTTTGTTTTTTATGGTGTGAACTTTTTAACAGTTATTGTTTATATTACAATGCTAGTTTTCACAGCCTTTTCTTCTTCTAAATTTAAGCAACTAAACCGAAGAAAAAAACTTATTATGTCAATGGTTTTACCTTTTTTCCTTGCTATACTAACAACTTTTATCGTTGTGATTTTATCGGATTTTCCAATTACAAAATCATATATTACTTATTTTATTCTACTCCCTCCTGTTATCATGCTATTTGTTGTATATACGAATGAAGTTTTAAGAGATGCCGTTATGATGAGATCCAAATTAGTAAAAATGGAAAAGATGGAGGTTGTGAGTCAACTTGCTGCGAGTATTTCACATGAAGTTAGAAATCCTCTTACCGTCGTAAAAGGATTTACGCAGCTCCTGAAAACTCCAGATTTATCACAAGAGTCGCGAGAGCAATATATTGAACATATTCTTGGAGAGCTAAACCGTGCTCAAGTAATCATCGATGATTACTTAACATTTGCTAAACCCGCATCACAAAAAGTTGATAACATTGTAATAGACCAAGAATTAAAAAGAGTAATAAGTATGATGATGCCCCTATGTAATATGAATTCTATAAATATTTCCGAAAAATTAGTAACAGGTTCCATTACTGGGAATACACAACATTTCCAGCAATGCTTTTTAAACTTAATAAAGAATAGTATTGAAGCGATGCCAAATGGTGGGAAACTAAGTGTCAAGTCATCTGTTTTTGAAAACAAAATTATTATTGTTATTAAGGATAGCGGAATTGGTATGACACAAGAGCAAATAAATCGATTTGGTGAACCGTATTTTAGCACAAAAGCAAAAGGAACAGGTTTAGGTACGATGGTCGCAGTAAAAATCATTGAAACGATGAATGGCACTTTAAATATAAATAGTATTGTTAATAAAGGAACCACTTTAACGATTACATTTCCACAAAATAATGAGATTACTTAATAAACACTAACATTTTGATTTAAAAGGAGCCCCCCACGTTCCTTTTTATTTTTCACTATATAAAGGATACATTGGTAATGTAAAACCTTAATATTGACTTAACTTAACATAAAGTTGGTGTTGCTCTCGTCTTTATTAAAGGATAAAAAAATCAATTTTTTCAAAAGGTCCATTAGGAGATTCGCTTTTCATCCCTGTAAAAGGTTCTGACTATACCCAGCTTGAAGGTATTCCTTCTTTACTCCATTTTTTATTACCTAACATAGTTGTACCACTACTCGCATATTTACGCTTTAGATTTTACATTCGAAAGACTCAATCCGCATCAATCACCGGTACACAAAAATAATTCGAAATATTTAGTAGGGGTAACTTGAGCGCTTACTACTCTTTAACATATCAATTATAAAAAGGAGCATGATAGCTCCTTTCCCATTGAATTTTTGGCACAATAAACGTATATAACTTCGAAATAAATATACTTTTTTATGGGTAAAGAAAAAGTCTCATCTCGGTATGAATAAAAGCAAACTGCTGAATCATTTCATTTAAGCACTTCGCTGCTTTTGTAGGAATTTGATGTTTTACGTTATCAATGAATTTCAATTCATTACATGGCAATTTTCCTCTATTTGGTATTCAAAATTCACACATGTAAGTACAGGAGGATGAATAAAAACAATAGGAACCCCTTTTCCCTTAACAATATAATACAGACTACTACCGTCCACATCCAACATTGGCATGTATGTAACCACCTCAACAATCTAAAATCATTCCCAACTCTTTTTCAAGAAAAAAGTAGCTCTAAAAAATGATGCATACTAAAAATTGATTTTAGTACATGAGTATTCTCCTTTTGTTATTAATTTCTTTATAATTCGTTAACTATAAGCTGTCGATATTACTCTGCTATACGTTCCTGATAACGTTGAAGCTGATTTTCGTTTTGAAAAAAATGAATTTAATCGCTCCTCAAGTTTTCTTTTTAATCTTTTCATTTATTTAGATAGAAAAAAGATGATTTTTCATTTTGAATGTTATGCTATACATAACCTCTTTCAGTACACTTGAAGATGTGTCTTTTCACTCATTTCTGTTATTATGTGGCACTTCTTTTTTTCTATTCTGGCAACTATTTATAATAAATTTCGATAGATTTTGTTCCATAAATTACATGAAAAATGAATATCATTCCTTTTAATCTCATTTTTAATATATTTCATCTCATTGATTAAATAAGCATTATGTAAATGAATTTTAAATCCTTATTGATCTGTCCTTGTAATAAGTGAGCTTACAAGTAAACTTAGGGTCTTTAGGAAAAAGAATCAAGAAATATTAGCATAAATTAGCATCATAAATTCCGATGAAATATTGCAACATAAATCATGTGAAGTTGAACTTAGTGTTTCTTTTTCTAATTATTTTTACAGGGGGTAAAAAATGAATACTCTTAACTTCTTGATG
>NZ_JBFTMC010000109.1:0-14371 GCF_056396765.1 Bacillus sp. 05T22 | reverse complement strand
CCTCTCCGGTACTTTCTCTCATCAAACATTTGCTCAAGAACAACTAGAGAAACAACTTCTTCTATTACAAGAAGCTATTCAGGAACAACAATGTGTTTCTTTTTCTTATCGTAAACCGAATCAAAGTGAACAAAATAAACGTACGGTAAATCCTTATGGTTTAGTCAATATTTCAGGGATTTGGTACATTGTTGCCCATTGTCTACTTCGGCAACAAATACGTCATTTCCGTTTGGATCGTATGGACAACTTACAGCAAGAGCAAACGTTCTTTACTAAACCGGAGAACTTTTATTTACCAGACTATCAACCTGAAAATAATCGAACCATTATCATTCATTTATTATTTCCATCCCATATTGCACACAAAATTATTGAGTCTCGCTACTTTTTTATAGATTCCTATGAACAAAAAGATGATGGCTTTCATGTATTTTTGAAATCAAGAAATATAGATGAAGTATTTTCTTGGATATTGAGCTGGGGAAGCCAAGTAAAAGTGTTAGAACCGACTATTCTTTCGGAGAAAATTCGAGAAGAAGCAAAGAAAATGCTACAAATGTAATTTTTTCTTTCACTACTGACATAATGGTGTCAACATCATTCATTTATAGTAATCCTTAAGAACGAAATCTTATACAAGAAAAGGAGTTAATACGATGAATCCAAATGTCATTTTAGAGAAATTCGAAAGTTTAGCAATGTATTACATTGAAGAATTGGAAAAATACTCCCTTGAACAGTTGAGAAGAAAACCGTCCGAAGACGAATGGTCTCTTGGACAAATGTATAATCATTTACTTGCAGCTTCAAATATGCAATTAGACGCCATCGCAAAATGTACAACTGATTCTGCAACTATAGATGGTAAAAAAACAGAAATGGGTGAAAAAGTATATAAGGAGGGTGCTTTTCCTCCGATACAAATAAAGGTACCTAATCGCCCTGGATACACGCCTGAAAATCCTACAGATAAAGAGGAAATTAAACAAGCATTGTTACAGATCATTGAGAAAATGAAAGAGATTGAGCCGCAACTCCCTTCAATTCTAGCCAATTATAAAGTGGAACATCCAGGACTTGGGTACTTAAATGCTGTAGAGTGGTTTCAATTGATTTATATGCATTTCTCTCACCACCTTCATCAGAAGGAAAGGCTGGAGCAGCATATTATTCTAAAATAAGTGATACTTTATTACTAGAGATATAGTTGCTCATTAATGTGAATGACCCCTCCTTAACACTCTTACGAGTTGTTTGAAGAAGGGGACTTCTGTTGGAGTGCTGTTAAATAAGAAAAAGGATTCCCTATATTTTAGGAATCCTCTTTTTCATCTGGAACAGAAGTAAACTAGTACACTTAGTTAAAGATTGTTTTCAAATTAATTTAACCCGATTTATCCCGCATTAACAGACAGTACCAATCCTTTTAGGCTAAGTCCTTAGTTACTAACATAGAACGGTTTTGAAGGCCTTTGGAACGCAGACTATACCCGACTACTTTTTTCTTGTATTGTTTGATTACATCAACGTGATCGTCGTAACTGTACACAGAAAAACGAACATCGGTTTTTCCTCTCTTCGTATTAATAACTACTGGAGTCCCACTGGTCTGTGGAGGAAAATAATATTTCTCTAGAAATATCGCTTGGTTAAATTGATCAATGATTTGAGCTTTATCTTCACCTTCCATTTGCTTTCCGTCGATGGTTACAGTGACAGCCGCATCACTAAGTTTTGGATGCAATTCAAATTTGCTGGAAAGCGACTTCACAACAGAGCTTGGAAGGCACGTCACTATTATTTTAAGACCACCGAGAATAATTAACATAACTATAAAATATGTCGTCATATTGTATCATCTCCATTACGCTCTAAATTAATATGATTACATTATTAATATTACCATAGTGTAAATGGTTATTTTTTGTACATTATGTGAAACTTGGTAAACCAAAGAAACATACTAGGATTAGTATGTTTTTCTATAATCTATAAATCCCCCCACTTATTCCACGCTTCCTTGGCATTTACATGATACATATTTTTATTCCGATCCATAAATCCATGAATGATGAATTCTCTTCTAATTGTACAAAAATCTTCATGATACTGTTTAATAAAAAACCTAGAGGATCACTCCCCTAGGCTTCTATTGATTTCTCTTCTACTAAATTCCGAAATTGTCGCTTATGCATCCAAGTTAACGAACCAATTGTTCCAAGTGACAACAGAACAATAAAGATCGTTAATATACCTGCGTTTTGCCACATAAACCCGAAGTCTCCACTTGATACAACTGCCTTAAATCCTGATACAGAATATGTCATTGGTAACCAAGCGTTAAAGTGTTGTAAAAATTTCGGGATTAACTCAAGTGGGAATGTACCTGCGCTTGTTGTTAACTGCATAATTAATGTTAAAATCGCAATAAAACGTCCTGCATCTCCAAAAGCTGTTACTAAACATTGAATTAACGCAATAAATGCTAAGCTTGTAAGAATACTAAACAGAATGAAATATGGAACACTCTGTACTTCCACACCTAACCCTAGCAATAGCACTAAATCCGCTACTAAAGCCTGAATAATACCCACTGATAATAGAACACCAAATTTACTAATAAACCAGCTAAATCCTGATTTTGGAACACCAACTGTATCACGTAATGGATACACAATCGATAATAAAAGTGCCCCAACAAATAAACCTAGAGATAAGAAATATGGTGTAAATCCTGTTCCGTAGTTTGGAACCTCTGACATTTTCTCAGTTTGTACTTTCACCGGATCTGCAAACATATCATATGTTTTATCCGTTCCTTTTACTTCATTTGTTTTCTCTGCGCCTTCGCCGAGTTTTGTAGCTAATTCACCAGTTCCGTCGTTTACTTTTACTAAGCCATCTGTTACTTTTCCGGAGCCGTTTGCTAGTTGATTGATGCCGTCTATTAATTTACCAGAACCGTCTGATAATGTATTTAAGCCGTTTGTTACTTTTCCGGAGCCATTTGCTAATTGATTAACACCATCGATTAACTGGCCTGAACCGGCAGATAATTTACCTAAACCACCGTTTAATTTACCAGCTCCTTCTGTTAATTGATTAACACCATCAACTAATTGTGAACTACCACCCGCTAACTCGCTTATACCACTATTTAATTGCTTACTTCCTCCTGCTAATTCACTAGCACCATTCTTCGCTTCTCCTAATTTTTCACCCAATGTTTGGAAGTTAGCAACAAACCCAGTTTTTGGATATGACAATCCATTTGCCAATTTGTTTGCTCCTTCAGCAAGCTGTTGTTGACCACCTTTTAGCTTATCAACACCATTTTTCAGTAAAGCTTGACCATTTTGAAGGTCATTTGCACCATCAGCAAGTTTTTGCGCACCTACTTGAATTTTCCCCGCACCCTCTTGACCTGCAAGTCTTTTTGTACCTTCTGCAATTCCGCCTGTGCCACCTACAACTTTTTTACTCCCCGCTATTAGCTCCTCCATAACAGGTTCTAATTGTTTTCTAGATTCTTCAGGTAAACTTTTAATTTTTTCATTCAATACTGCTAAACCATCATCCACTTGTTTGGCACCATCTGCAGTCTGACTAGCCTTAGTATATAGACTATCTGCGTTTGCTTTCCACTGTGATACACCTTGTGCCAGTTCATTGGCTCTCTTACTAATTTGTTCAGATCCATATGTTAGCTCTGGTAATTTATTTTGCATATCGGTTACACCAGCTAATGATTCCTGTAAACCACCTTTTAAATCATTCGCACCTTTTTGAATATCTTGTACGCCTGCCGCTAACTTTCCGTGACCATCTTGAAGCTGACCAAGACCTGCTTCTAATTTATCCGCTCCTGTTTGCAACTTAGCAGCTCCATCAGAAGCTTTTTGTAAACCATTATTAAATACTAACGACTTACTAGCTAGCAATTGTAAGTTTCGATATATTTCCGAAGAACCATTTGACAATTCTCCAATACCATTTTTCATTTCACCTGACTTACTGATTAACGTATTTAAACCGTTTGTTACTTGACCAGATCCATCTAATAACTGGCTAACTCCATCCTTCATCTCACCAGACTTCCCTTGCAGCGTATGCAAACCATCTGTGACTTTGCTAGAACCATCGTGTAATTCTCCAGCACCATTATGTAACTTATTCGCTCCATCCGATCCATCAGTAAACCCTTTGGAAACATCTTTTATAGAATCAAACATTTTCTCTGCATACGTTTTTGTTAGCGTATTAGAAACTTCACCTTTAATTTTTTCAATAGCTGTTCCGCCGATTTGTGAAGATAAGAAGTTCAAGCTTTCATTTGGAATATATTCTAAGTTTAATGGTCTTGGATTTTCTTTTAACAGCGTTGTCGCATTGTCTGAGAAATTTTCTGGAATCCGAACTAACATATAATATTTTCGATTTTCCATTCCCTCTTTTGCTGTTTTTTCACTGACAAACTCCCATTTAAAACTTTTATTGTCTTTTAATTCGTCGACTAATCCTTTACCAACTTCAATTGGTTTCCCATCAAATACTGCACCTTTATCAAGATTGACTACTGCAACCGGCAAATCATCTAATTGTTCATACGGATCCCAAAACGCCCATAAAAACATGCCCGCATATAAGAGTGGTACAAATAAAACAGCAATAATAGGTATTAAGATTTTTTTGCTTTTTATAATTTCCGTAAATTCCTTACCAAGCAACTTGAATCCTCTCATTATTTCTCCTCCTTCAATTAATGACCGAAATGTTCAGTTGGTCATTTTTAAGTAAATAAAAAGGTTATATTCTGTTATATATATTACCTAACCCTAACTTTTATTCCGCTATTTGCAGACAGTAAGACCTCCAAAACAAAGAAGATATCAACTTTCCATAAAAACCCGATTAGTGAGCGCTAATAATTAGCAGAGGATGAAGATTAACATTTCACCTTATCTCTATACTCTATGCACCTTTTTATTTTGAATGACTATTAAATTCATTTGGTCAACGTGAACGTATTCAAAAATTATCTTTTAACAACCTTACATACGTAATCTGATTTTTTCTTTACATCCTCCTTTTTAAACTTATGACCAATTTGTTCATTTAGTCATTTTTAACTATAGTAAAAGGATTATCTTAGTTTGACAATCCCTTTAACAAATAAAGTTCAAATAATTCTGCAATTCTTTCCTTTTCTAATGGTTCATGATTCTTTTCCCAATCGAAAATAAGTGATACATATAGTCGAAGCATGATAAACGCCGTAATTTCTGGATCACACTTACTAATTTCACCTTTTTCAATCGCAATTTCTAAATAAGATTGAATAACAGATACAATTTCAACATCTACTTGTTGCATAACATCTTGTACTTCTTTTGTTCCCATATCTCGCTCTTCTTGAATCAGTTTAATCATGAGCTGATGTTCTTTTCTAAATTCTAAGATGCTATATAATGCTCTATGTACATTTTCAAAAAATGAAACATCTGGACGAATTGCTTCTTTTGAAACTTGCTTCATTTCAGTAATTAAATTAGAAATAATTTCGCCAAATAATTCTTCTTTATTTTTGAAAAAAGTATAAATTGTTCCTTTCCCTACATTCGCTAATTTTGCGACTTGATCCATTGTTGTCGCCTTATAACCAAATGCTGAGAAAGATTTTGTTGCAGCTTCAATAATAGAACGTTTTCGATCGACTGCCACATCTTCACCTCCAAAAATGACCAATCGGACAATCTAGTCAATTAGTACATTTTTGATATTATCACGGTTTTCCATTGTTTACAAGTTCTCTTTTTATTTATTTCCAAGTATAAAACATTTAAATCTATACATCGACTTTTATTTAAGATACTACTGTCATAGTGTATCAAAAAAAGGGAGAAAATGAAAAGGTAAAGAAACGTAGTAACATACATTAGCAAATATTAAGCAATTTTATTCACTTGAAATTGGAACAATACCTTGATTTTCTTTACAATCGGGCTCTTCCTCTAATATCTATTCGTATCAAAAAAGTGTTCTTATTTCAACATAGAAAGCAGGATTTTCTCCATTTCTGCCTTATTTAAATCATCATCCATTGTTTCTTCGTATTCAGCTTTACCTCTAGTAAAAATATCATTAACTATTACAATTTGATAGGCACTATTCTTGCCTTTTGCAGGGATAAGTACTTTTATGCCTTTTAATTTACTAGGCGGACTATAAGAAGGAGGCGTAATAAAGACTACTTGGTTTCCTTCTAATTCATATTTTTCTATACCGTCTTCCCAAGGAAGCATGTAACGAAGTGGGTCCTTGTTCTTCTCAAAAACCTGTGATTGATAAAGTGAAACTTCCATAAGTGGGGGGATTCTTCATCCCCACTTATGGTTAGTTGAACAAATCGGGCTTTTACGGGCAGTTGATCCCCCACCTATCTTCCTCGTTTCTCTCTGTATCTTGAGGTGGGGGTCTTACTGCCCGTTAATGCGGGATAAATTGTATAACCATATTTTAGAAATTACTACTATAGTAAATAAAAAATTAAGCAACGAAAACAATATCTTTTATGAATTTTCCCTCTTTTTTAAATTATCAATTGAAAAAACAAGAAAACCTTTACAGTTAATGGTAATATAAAACATAGATATATTTATTAAAAATAGTGGGGGCTCTTTCAATCATGATGCGTGCACTTAGCTTACATATAAAACAAGCCTTTTTAAATAAGATTTCTCTCACTCTCTTGTTTAGTTGGCTGATTCTTGTTTCAATTTATCATTATTTCTATATTTTAAAATATTTAGGAGGGGTACCTGACGAGCTTTTAGCAACGGCTTATAAATGGATTGGCTTTCGTGATGATGAAATGGATGTGTATTTGCTTTTAATGCCTGTACTAGCAGCACTCCCTTTTAGTACAAGCTATAACTCTGATAAAGCTGATAAATTTAAATCATTTGTAAGTAAAGAAGTTCCCTTTTTTTCCTATGTATGTACGAAATATATCGTTACCTTCCTAATCGGGGGGCTTCTTTATATTCTCCCATTCGTATTTTCATTGCTTTTTTGTAAGCTGATAATCCAAGATGGCATTCCTACACCCGCCTTAGGTGTTATAAAAGACAACGGTATGTTTGCATCATTGTATTTCTCTTCTCCAATTACTTATATTTCCCTATATATTGGGATTAATTTTTTGTTTGCTGGTCTTATGGCAGTTTTAGGTTTAGCTGCATCTATATGGTCACAAAAAGATTATATGGCCATTTTATTTCCGTTTGCTGTTACCTCTCTTCCATATGTGATTTTAAATATTATATTCCCTACAATTGGAGGAGCACCTATTCATTTATACGACCCAAAACAGCCGCTCCAAGGAATGTCGCCTTACATTTTAATCATGCAATGCACCTTATTTTTTGGAATTAGTTTATTTATGTATATGAAAGGTGTACAGAAAGATCGGAAGAAATATATGCGGAGACTTCAAAAAAGAATGCGATGTAAAAAATCCATTCAAAAATCAGTTAGTATGTAATGTAAAATATCCCTCAGCAATTATGCTGAGGGATATTTATACTTATGAAGCTTTTTTCAAATCAATTTGAGCCAGTACCGGATCATGATCACTTACACGACCTTGTTCCTTCATAATATTTGAATTTAAATGTACAGGATCTACAACTGTATGAGGTGCAATGTTATTTGTCACTAAAATATGATCTAACACTTGTGCATTTCCTTCATGAATATATGTGTAACGATTTTCTTTCGAAACCGTTTCTAACATATCTTGCATGTTTTCTGCTTTTAATGCTTGCAGTGGTTTCGAGAATTCGAAGTCATTCATATCACCAACTATAACAACTGGTGCATTCACATCTCGTTTTTGAATTCCTTTTACAAAATTGTTTGCTTCTTGCGCGAGCTGAATTCGTTTCTCTTCACTCTTTAATACAAGTGGTTGAATTTTCCCGAACGGCGTTGCATCACCAAGTTTTGAATTTAAGTGATTTGAAACAACGACAATATTTTGTCCTTGGAATGTAAACTCAGCAGCTAACGGTTTACGAGTATTATCAAATAACGGATTGTCTTGTCCTATGCGCATTGGATTTGTTTCTAACAACTTTGGCTTATCTGCTAACTTCACACGTGATGCATTATAGAAAAAGCCAACGCGAATATTCGCTCCAGGTGCCCCGCCATCTTGGTTATTTTGCGGCGCAACTTCTACATATTCATATTTTGGTCCATGAATCTCTTGTACCGCATCAATAATACGCTTTGCACTTAAAGAAGCATCCGTTGTTCCATCATTGATTGATCCATTATTATCTTGCATTTCTTGTACACCAATAATGTCTGGCATCTTTAAATTATATTTAATAGAATATGCCATCGCTTTTACCTTTTCATTAGATGTTTCTTTTGCATTCGCTGAAAAGTTTTCAATGTTATATGTTGCTACTGTTAATTTTCCAAGGCGAGGTTGAATATTTGCCCCTACTTGTTTAAATCCACCATCTGTTACTGATGGTAATTCTGTTACTGGTGAAATTCGATACGCACCATAGTCATACCCGACTACACCTGTTATATCCCCAGTAAACTTGTCTCCTGCTTTCGCTACATAATCACGAGGTACTTTTAAAGATAGACGCTCTGGATTGAATTGGTTCTCGCCTAATAACGGCGTTCCATATTTCGTAGTTACTTTATCTCCACCATTTGCAACTGTTACATATAAATTCCCATTTTTCTGCGGTCCAACAATTTGAGGAGTCGGCATTGTAACACGCATGCCTTCTAAACTTTCATAAAAATCAATTGCATCTTCATTTGGATCGAATACACCAAATGCATCATTATCAATGATTTGATCTGGAATCTTTACGCCTTTTTCACCTAACACAACCGCAGGAGGCAATTGTTGATTATTTGCTTTCACAGCAACTCGACTTGCTTTAATTTCCGTAATCGCCAAATCTGTTTCAAATTTCTCAGCATATCCAGGTCCAATGAACTCTTCAACTTCTCCATCAACTTGCACAAGATCTCCGGTTGCTATATTTGCATCTTTCTTATAAACATAAATACCTTCTGAAGTCGCAGGATCATTATCAGGCTGCGGATCTTCTATATAAAAGCCATACTTATCTAACGCAGTTACCACGCCTTCTACATTTCGCACTTTCTTCCCGTCATAAGGAGAGACATGGGATTTCCCTTGAATATCATGAATACGAACTTGCTCACTTGTTACAACTGTAAAAGAAAAAGTAGCAACGGCTGAAGATGAAAGACCTTCTTTTACTCCAATTGCTTTTAGAACACTGTTTTCATTTAAAACAATCGGTTCATTATAACGAATGCTTTTATCTGTTGGGATTGAGCCATCTAATGTATAATAAATCGTCGCTCCCTCTGTACTAGTTGTTAATGTAACTGCCGTTCCCTTTGCAATTTCTCCACCATTTGGTGATGCAGTAACATCGCTAACACGATTTTCTGTTTCACCTTGAAATTTATATGCTGTTACTGATTTTAAACCAGGACTATTAAAATATAATTCAAGTGTCCCTGTTAATTGAACCTTCTTCCCGACATTTTCAGGATGATCCTTTACATTCACAGCTGTTCTTACGTCACCTTTTGGCAACTGGACAGGCATAATCTTCTCTGGATTTGTCTCATTTGGAGAATCTGCAATCGCAACATTCGTATCTCCAAACTTTGCTGGATCCTTCGTATACTTAGAAGAGCTTTCTGTATATCCAACAATATACCCTTCCACTATCCCTTTACTGCTTCCTTGCTGCTGAAACAATTGAATTGCTTCATTTACTGATAATACACCCTTCTCTTCTGCTTTTGCTGTGATACTTGTGAATGAGATTAGTAGCATCAGTGATAAAAAGATACTCATTAATTTCTTCAAATCCATCTTCCTCCCTTAATTTTATATTCTCTCAGCATGTACTATCATAACAAAATGTTCTCTATAAAGAATCAAATTTCGACAAATTTTACAAAAAATTAATTTCATCCTTTGGTATGAGATTTCCATTCTGATTCTCTACTATTTTCTTACAGTATTCCATTCCTTTTAATGTTCTCTTTTTCTAACCTTTTTTTATATAACGACAAATATAATGGCTCTCGTAAATATCAACCCCTGTAGGCAATTGGGACCCCTGTTTTTCAATTACACCAGTCGGTGACAGTACCACTGCACCCTTTTGTAACTGTGAGTAAAGGTTTCTTTAACTACGACTCGAATTTTCAACATAAAGAGACAGGAGCTCGTTGCCCACTGTCTTTTATGTTGAATTATATATTTAGTTGTATTGCATATTACCGATCCATAGCTAAACATGTTATTGATGTTCTATTCTTCTAAAAAATCACATTTGCACCAGAACTAGATTTCTTCTTTATGATGCTTTGCGAATATTTATTTTTTTCCCTTCTTTACGCCACTCTTTAAATTCAGCTGTTGCTGTGAAAAGTACGTCTGTGGATGAGTTAAGTGCCGTTTCAAAAGAGTCTTGTAAAACACCTATAATAAAGCCTACTCCAACTACCTGCATAGCAACATCAGATGAGATTCCAAATAAACTACATGCTAGAGGAATCAGTAATAAAGATCCACCGGCAACCCCTGAGGCACCACAAGCGCATATAGCTGACAATACGCTGAGGATAATTGCTGTAGGAAAGTCCACTTGAATACCAAGTGTATGAACCGCTGCAAGTGTCAAAACAGAAATAGTAACAGCGGCACCACCCATATTGATCGTTGCACCTAATGGGATGGATACTGAATAACTATCCTTATTCAAACCTAGATTTTCACATAATCTCATATTTACAGGAATATTCGCAGCTGAGCTACGTGTAAAGAATGCTGTAATACCACTTTCCTTTAAGCACTTAAAAACAAGCGGGTAGGGATTTTGACGTATAAATGCGAACACAATGATTGGATTGACAATCAGTGCTACAAAGAACATACAACCAATCAAAACAGCAAGTAATTTTCCATAGCTTAGTAATGATTCAATTCCATTTGTAGTAATAGAATCCACTACTAGACCCATGATTCCTAATGGCGCAAACTTAATAGCCCATGTAACCATTTTGGATACAGCATCTGAAAAATTTGAAATCATCGTTTTTGTCGTATCAGAAGCATTTCGTAAAGCCAAACCAAGGAGTGTCGCCCAAGCTAAAATACCGATATAGTTCGCATTATAAATTGCTTTAACTGGGTTATCAACAATGTTCAGCAGTAAAGATTTGAGAACTTCTACAATACCGCCAGGAGCAGTCACACCTTCAGCACCCTTTGCAAGTGTTAAGGTTACAGGAAAAATAAAACTTACAACAACGGCGATTAATCCAGCTAAAAATGTTCCTAAAAGGTATAGGAAGATAATGGACTTCATATTCGTTTGTTGACCACTCTTGTGTTGTGCTATGGCCGACATAACCAAGAAAAGTACCAGCACAGGCGCAACTGCTTTCAAAGCCCCTACAAATAAAGTGCCCAAAATTACAACAGGTTTTGCTACTTCTGGAATTGTCAAAGATAGAATAATACCAATAATMAAACCTACAATAATTTGTTTTACCAGACTCACTTGACCCCACTTTTTCAGTATACTGTTCATAGATATTCCCCCTTTAGTTTAAGATAAAATTGCAACATTGCTACTATGGAGCTATTCATTTCTCATAACCCTACAATAAAATTAAATCTATTCCACATAGATTCCGTTGAATAATAGAGGACTTTTATTAAAACCAATTTCTATCCTAGGGTTGTGCTTTTGATTTTCTCCTCCCACACTATTTCAGAATATCTCCAAAGTTTTTCATACTAAAAAAATTCAGATAATTTCTTTAATGGATGGCCCCTTCTATCACATTCTACTCCATAAAAACAACTATCTTATCAATAAGTAGTATTATAATGATTCTTTTCATATATAACAATATTATTTACTTTATTTTTGAAAATATCTTAATTGTCAAATTATTACAAGACTAAACAATACATATCAATAATCTCTGCATGAATCATGCTTTCATAGCTAAAAAAAAGCAGTGCTTTACTTATGTAAAAACACTGCCTATTTCCTTCTAGATCATTTTCATATGTTGGTTTGGAATAAAGTTTAATTAAAAATATTAATTGTACTTGTATTGTGCAACAAACAAAAATAAACCATTTTGAAAAAAGATTGATCAAAATGGATTCTTATCCAGCAGGTTATGTTTCGGTTTTATAAAATAGTTTGTTCATTTTCTGCCTGTTTTATTCCACAATCGCGTCCTATAACGGAACAACTCTATGTCACTCAATAATTCCTTAATCCACCTTTTATTCAGATGTTCTTTTTCTTTTAGTCATAAAAAACACCCCTTCAGACAAAAATATCCAAAAGGGTAAAGCTTCACAACTTTTTTCAAAACATCGCGACTTTATTTCAAATCAACATTAGCTTGATAGCGATGTGGTGCTACCCCATATATAACAGCCTATATATCATGCAAAAAAGAGGATACTATGTCCTCTTCTAATTATATAAAATGAATACAACTTTCTATTAAGTTGATAATCTTACTGCACAAGGCTTCACAATATTAAAGTGTCTGTCCATTATCAATTGTAAATATCTGTCCTGTAATAGATTCCTGAGTCAATTGAAAAAGAATCGCCTCCGCAATATCATCTGGTGTTGAAATTCTTTGAAGTGGTAAGTTCCCCGCAAGTTGGTACATCTTATCCTCATTACCTAACCACCATCTCGTATGAACTGCACCAGGAGAAATACTATTTACTCTGATGTCAGGTGCCAATGCAATAGCGAGCGACTTTGTCATTGTATGAATTGCTGATTTTGTTGCTGCATACGGTATAGATGATCCTAATCCAGTTATCCCTGCAACACTCCCCATATTCACAATGGCGCCCAATTTTTTCTCCTTCATATAAGGAACAACAGCTTTTATACAATGAAACATTCCTTTCACGTTTACGCTAAAAAGCGAATTCCAAACTTCATCAGTTACAGACTCTAAGTCATCCATTGGTATTTGGGCTGTTATACTCGCATTGTTCACCAAACAATCTACTGTTCCAAAAAAGTTAACAGTTTGAGATACCATCGCCTCTACTTCTTCTTTTTGTGCTACATTAGCTTTAACAGCGATTGCCGTACCTCCTTGCTGCTGAATTTCATCAACTGTTTCTAACGCTTCTGTTTCTGAACAACTATAATTAATCACAACTTTTGCTCCTACACTAACTAACTTCAAAGCAGTAGCCCTTCCGATACCCGTACAGCCACCTGTTATAATAACTACTTTATCTTTTATGTCCATTTTAAAATCTCCCCACTGTATCTGATTCCATTTCATTTTATCTTCGTTCATTTGAGGAGTATAATACTGAATAATGAAGCCGATATCATTTTAAATGATACCTAGTGGAGGGATCTATTCTTGGAAAGCCATGACTTATGGATTTTTAAACATGTTGCAGAACTACAATCAATATCTAGAGCTGCTGAGAAATTAGGATATGTACAACCGAATATAAGCCAGCGCATTAAAAATTTAGAAGATGAATTAGGCGTTAAAATATTTAAGCGTAATAACAGGGGTGTCACATTAACTGAACAAGGAAAAGTTTTATTAGATTATACAAATCAAATTATGTTTTTAATGAATGAAGCGAAATCAAAAATAAATCCCAAAAAGTGGAGAGAATCTTTAACACTTGGAGCATCTCAAACCATTTCTGCGGTGAAAGTTCCTCAGCTATTCTCCTTTTTTTTGGCATGCTATAAAAATATGGATGTGAAAATAAAAACTACTAATAACGCAAAGTTACAAGAAATGCTTTTGTATGGAGAACTTGATGGAATTTTTTTAAATGGTGCATATAATGAATCACAACTGGATACTGTGTACAGTTATTTTGAAAATATGATTCTCATTTCACCAAAAGATACTCTGCTCGAAAATCAAACTTTACTTGTGAACAGTGATTCAAATTGTATCTATAGAAAGACATTATTAGATTATTGTCATATGAATAGTTTTGATCAAAAAACGATACTGGAATTTGATTCACTTGAGTCTATTATGCAAGCTGCTCATGCTGGACTTGGAATTACGATCATACCTGCTAATGTTGCGTATAGCCGGACAAGGGCAGAAACAATTCATTATGAAGAAATACCTGAAACGGTCAAAATTGATTTTGTAATTAAACGTAGAAAACAACAACCGCAAGGCTTAAAGAAATTTATTCGCTTTTTAAGAGAGTTATAAGTGTAAAACAAAGCCC
>NZ_JBFTMC010000108.1:0-14536 GCF_056396765.1 Bacillus sp. 05T22 | reverse complement strand
GTAGAAAAGGAGGAAGCAGTGTGAATGAAGTAAAACTACGCAAAATTGGATATAAAGTATTACAGGAAACTTTGATCTTAAGTCGGAATGTACTATTTTGTCCAGAAGATACAAGGGGGGTGAAATACGTACAAGAAATAACGGATGCRATACACAATATCCCAGATTCTATCCAAAATGGAAATGARAAATTTYTAGATTTTGAGTTAGAACTACTYAAGGATACACTWTCAAAAATGGATTTYGAAAGCGTAYTTGKGCARAACATCAAGTTTTTYAAGCTGTACCATCTAGAGATAGAGRGYCTATTGCGAAAAAAAYAYKCCATGATGTGATTCCATGAGGGAGCGGATGARRAATGATAGGTATTTGTATKGGGCTGTCAGTWGTACTGATAGCCTTTCTATGYATCCGRAYRTTTGTGTTTCAAATAGAAAAATTAGAAAAGGGAACCTACGATCATTATGGTTTCATTCTCATGGTTGTGACTATAAGTTGTCTATATATTTCTAATACCTATTTAAGAAACGAACCCACACAACAACTCATTATAATAATTTTATCTACATTTTTAATGGGTCTGGCAGGATCTTGTATAGCAAAGCAACTCATTTATGATTATAAACACAAAAAATTACCATTCCAAAGAAAATGACTTCTCAGATTTACTTGTAACGAATTTTTATAACACCTCTAATAATTTGGTATTAAAGTATTTATTTTTCGCATATGAGCTTAATAGATAGATTAAATCTATTTTTCGAGTGGTAAGAGGGGAAAATATGATTTTAGTTAAAAATGATCTGTAAGTGAATTCAAAAGAAAGGAAGTGGAGAAATCATGATACATCAATATGAAATTGATTTTTCAGTGATGTATGGTGGCAAGGTAACAGACTTAAAATCCGTAATTATTCCAGCACATTCTTTAGAGGAAGCAAAGGAGAAACTAAAATTAGAGGGCAAACGAAGATTTGGAACATGTAATGTAAAAATTGATAATGTAAGTTTATATGTTTCAGAAAATGTAAGGTATGCTATTCTAATTTAATATAGAAAAGGTCACCTGGTTAGAAACCAAAGGGGACCTTTTTTTCATGACTACCCCCCATAATAGAATGAATAGCTATCCTACATAATCTATTAAGACGTTGGAATCCCGTATTTTTCAATTATAGAAAGGGAAAATATGGCTTTATACAATGATACACAGTTAGTAATTATGCTAATATGAAATTATAAAATTCTGAAAATACAGAAAGGTGTGATTTTTATTAACTGGGATAACTTTTATAGAGTTAAAGTGGTTTTAATCCGTATGCTTTTTGAATTATTCGTATTAGGCACGATCATTATAATAACCCATATACTTATGAAAACTATTTATGATGTGAATTTAATGAATTTACTACAACCTGTTTGGAATAACATATCTAAGGATCTTCTTTATACAGCAATGGTTTTATTCTTATTTTTAGAATGCTATAAACGTTATCAATCTTTGAGGGATTTCCAAAGTTTAAAAAGACTAAAATATCAATATGAACACCCTATAGAATTAATTGAATTTCATAAATTATGGTTAGAAAGACGAATAGAAACGCTTAGATTTAAAATGAATACACTAAAATATTTTTCGCTTGTTCCAATTATGTTTTTATTATCCCGGGATTTAATTATCGAGTATATGAACCTTTCTTTAAGTGCATATTCAATTATTTTATTAGTTACAATACTAATTTACACAGCCTGGTTAATTAGAACTTATAACCAATATGTTACTGTACAAAAAAAAATAACTAATTATGAAGAAGAACTATTAATGATTAAAAACCCTGAACTATTTATCCTTAAAAACAAAGAACTAAAAAGAAATATAAAAGTGGATAACTGGAGGAATCCATTACCTGTAAGCCCTCGAAGATCACAATCAATATCGAAAGAAATTGAGTAATAGCGCATAGAGGTGAAGAATGGAAAAGTATATACAGTTAGAATTGTTTGATATAAGTAAGGATGATGAAGAGTTTTTTCGTTCAGATGAATTTGCAGAAGCACTTGCAATGGTTTGGGGATTTGGTTCACAGCACTCTACACATTTCGTATTAAGGTACCCTAATAAGGAAATTCTAGACCGTTTTAAACAAATAGTGAGAAATCCGGTTTCTATGTATGATAGGGAAATAGATAAAAAATATGGAACGTATACACAGTGGAATTTAGCTTATAATTCAAATCATCCTTTTATTTTACAAATAAAGAAACTTGGATGGACACCAAAAACACATCAAGTCCGAAATTATCCGATAGGAAATTTTAATGAAGATGTGTTTGTACAAACTTATATACGTTTACACTATACATTAGATACAATATGCGCACGTAAACAATATATAAGACCAAGAATTAGAATCAATGGTTCTAAAAATGTTTTATATGGTATTAGCACTTTTCTTGAACAGCGTCTTGGTATTGGAAAGAAGAAACCACAAAGGCATAAAACATCTACCACTACATGCACAATTTATTACCATTCTAAAGAAGAAATACCAATCATGCTGAAATATATTGAGGATCTCGAAGCATTACAGAAATTTGAATCTATGAAGCTAGGTTATGTGAATAGAGGGGTCATGAGTTAACTACAAGGAAACTTCAGCACTGAAAAACATAAAGGGTTTCATCCGAGATACATGTATCTCGGATGAAACCCTTTTAGTTGATTGAAGTATAATAAAAGAGAATATTCAAAATATATTGACACATGCGGTGACGCATGCTAAATTCATATTATAAGGTGCGACAACGCATTTTAAATAACCATAGGAGTGTTGACCATGAATTTTTTTCAAAGCGTCGCAACAGTGGAAGAGTTAAAAAAACAGTACAAAAAATTGGCAAAAAAATATCACCCTGATTTAGGAGGAACACATCAAGATTTTATTCTCCTAAAAAAAGAATATGACAGTCTATTTAAACAGTTAAACAGCAAAGAAGAGCACAATACAGCATATCAAAACATCATTGATTCGCTTATCAAATATGACTTAGAGATTGAGATTATTGGAACATGGGTATGGATTAGCGGTAATACATACACAGTTAAAAACAAGTTAAAAGAACTTGGTTTTAAGTGGGCCGCAAAGAAAAAGGCTTGGTACTGGTACGAAGGTGAATATAAAAAATATCATAAAAAAGACTTCTCCCTTGATGAAATTCGCAACATGCATGAAGTGAAAAAAATCAAAAAATCAAAAATGCAATTAAAAGATTAAGAGGGTTCTTCCCTCTTGATCTTTAAAAGGGAGATGAAAATTATGTATATAAATTCTTATTTGTATAAGTTTAAACACAGATATGATATTGATTATTTAGTAGATCATAATTCTTGGTGCGAACGGGATATTAAACGATTAGAAGAGCTTATAAAAGATATTAGAAAGCATCAACAAGAAGTATATGAGCATGCCCAACAAGTACTAAACACAGAAATGAAAAATATAGTTACCATCACAAGAATGAAGAACTATTCAGCAAAACGAGTTGAATATTATGTTCGTCTTGAAATTCGCCCTCTTGTTCCATTCAAGTATGTAGAAAACGAAAAGGTATATGGCACATATAAAGAAAACAAAATGTTTGCAGGTAAAGAACGGCATTTAGCGTTCAAATATGCAAAAGAGCTTTGTAATAAATACAATTGTGAAATTGAAAGGAAGGGATTTTAATGCAAGCAAAATTTAGGCTCCCAGATAAACTCTGGGAGCAATTTCTAAAGAAAACGGAAGAGCCTTCCGATACATTGCGATCATTCGTTGTGAAATATATAGAAGGTGAAAATGCGTTATCAGATATTATGGGAGTAGAAGACGCAGCAAAAGAATGGGGCCTCTCTCCTGGTTACATAAAAAATTTATGCGCCGAGGGAAAAATACAAGCGAAAAAAATAGGTAAAACGTGGGTTATTTTAAAATCACAGCCACGTCCATAATAGTATAATTTTAACTGATCTTAACAAGAAAGGGCTGCAATGTTATGAAAATCTTTAAATTAACCACAGCGAGTCAAACGGTTTTAGATTTAAATGAAAAGCACTGGAAGTCTACTGTAGATCGTTATGAAAAAGCAACTCACAAAAGATCACCATATTATTGTAACAAAAAAGAAAAAACTCGACATTTTGCTGTTTGTCCTGGTTGTAATAACCCCGTTCAAATAATAAATTTGTATGATGATGGAACACAATCTCCACATGCTAAACATCAAGCGCACTCTATTATTGGAATAGCAATGTATAGTCAAGAAAAATACGATACTTGCGAACTGAGAAAGAAAAAGCCTTTCAGTGATACCGAGAAAAAAGAGGGAACGGAAAAATCAAATGAAATATTACATCTTATACGATGGTATCCGGACATTTTATATAAGCATATAAGACATATAATAGGCATTAATTTCTCTCGGCGTATATTTGAACACATGATTGATAATTTTCTTCATGCAGAGGGACATTGTTATAAGCATACCAATAAATTTAATTTACCATATGCCTTTTTATATATGCAAAAAAGCACACGTATTATTAACCAACATATTTTGAAAAACCACGACCATACAAAAGATATGATTGATAATATACAAAATAGCAAATATTTCACTGTATCTAAACAAAAAATAGAAGCTAAGAATCCTAAAATTGATGGATTTGTAGAAATTGATTTTTATTTAACCAAACATAAAGTGAATTCGGAGATAAATGCAATTACTCTTCGAATTACTGAATCTAAAGATAGAAAAATAGATGTCTTATTTGAAAAGGAAATTGAAATAAACCAATCGGATTATATAAATGATATTAATGATGCAATAAATAGTAAAGAAGATGTTGTTGATGAAAAAAGCGCAAGGTATCAATTACGAGAGATGGTAAGCAAGTATATTAATTATTGAAACCAAGAGGAGGGTATTTATGCGATTTGTAGAGTTTGAAGTATTAAAACATCATAAGTCACCACAAGTGGCCTTCTATGATATGAATCATAGTTGTTTAATTGCAATTCCATCTTGGAACTGGAGTTTTTTAATGGATTATGCAATGGATTTTAAAGAAGAACGACCTTTGTTAATCCAGGCATTATCAAAACATGTTTCAGATCATGATGCTGAAAGTATTACAGATGCATTTTATAATTTTGTTTTTAGTGAATTCAATTAATATGCGGGTAATTTTGGGGAACCTCTAAGAAATATTATGATCATGCGTATGTTTTGGCCTTTATATAAGTCAACTCCTCATCTTTTAGGTTTACATCTTAAAATAATGAGGAGTTAATTTTATGTTTTAATTAGTTGTTTTTAATGTCCACCTGGCTCACTAATAGGATGACCGCCACCATTGCCATGTTGTGAACATTTTAAATCACCTGGTTCTTCGATATGGTGTCCTGTATTCCCATCCGCATGTTTATGATTTATGTATTTCATTTAAACTCCCCCTTTTCTAAATTATACTTTCATACTAGCATAGTATCTCAGAGTAATCATTTTATAACTAAATATTCTGTTTTTTACCCTTGCCTCCATCATACAAAATAAAGAGATAGATACACTTTGAGTAAGTGCTACATCTCTTTTGAAATGTATTAAAAGGTTTAAGCGAATGGATTAGGAATAACTTTCTCTTCTAGCTTTAATCTAAGGTATTCTACTGTAATTAGATGTCTAATAACATCATCCTCTGACCATGTATGCCCTATTTTGCTCTTATCTGTATAATAAGAACAATGAGACGATAACATGTCTTCTGTTTCCGCAGTAATACTAATGGATTCAACTTTTTCAACTGTCATAAAAACAAACTATATTATAATTTATAAGGTGAAAATTATAATATGGGTGTTTTTGCCCATCCCCCCGAAAAGGGGGAATAAGGGCAAAGTACACTCTATTCTTCTTCAAATGAATCTTCTCGTGCTAACCTGGTTAGAATATCAGCTTTCTTGATGTTCTTAATGATTGTATCCAAATTTACTACAGTTGGGGATTTACTAAATTCATACCGACCATAAAAATTGATATGTTGCCATGCAACCGGTGAAATATACTTTAGTATGTTCATCTCGATACCTTTATCCTGGGATTTCGTTAATAAATTCGATAATATACGCGCATTGTAATAAATAATACAATTGGTGAGTAGCCTACTACATTCATTCCAGATATGCTGATCTTGTTCAGTCTTGAAACGAAGTTTCCCAAAGTTTGCATAAGATACAGACCGACGTAATTTATGATAACTTTCCCCACGGTTTAGCGCCTTTTGAACATTTTGACGTAATGATAGTGAATCAATATATTCTAAAAAATATAGGCTTTTGATGATATTATCATACTCCCATAATGCACGTTTGGTTTGATTTTTTCGTGCATAGGAACTTAACTTTCGAACAATAACATTTTGAGTAGTCGTTTTTAAAGCAAGAGATAACATAATCCGTTTAATATTGTCCCATTCCTTAATAATCAGTTCTTTATTGATTTTCCGTAAAGGTTTGATAAGTAATTCTTCATATTGGTTTGGATGTTGAAAACCGTATAAGTTTCGGGATATTGTTGCATGGATATCCTTATATCTTGGTGCAAACTGATAACCAAATAAATCTAAAATAGCAAAATTCACCTCATTTGTTCCGTGTGTATCTGTAGAATGAATATTAGGTTTAATATCAGTTGTATTATTATATAAAATATCGAATACATAGTGGCTTTCATGCTCATTAGCACCAATAATTCTTGCTTGAATCGGAATATGGTTGGCCACCATTGTATAAGAGGTAATTCCCTTATTCATTCCAAAATATTTAGAGGAATGACGGGACTGTAGCGTATGAATCTGTGTTTCGAATCTTTGACCGTCGCTACTCGAATGGATGAAATCATCAATATTATAATATTGAACAATAGGAAGTTGACTAGTTGCATTACTAATGCATTCATTTGCATCTTTTAACGTTTCTAATCGAATAAAATTAGCTGATGTAGTTGCTAATTTTGAAAAATCTATATCAGAAACTTCTCCCATTCTATATAATCCCATATTTGTTCCCCAGGCTATTAAACATGGAATGAGAATATTATAATTTGTATTTTGTTTTGCATACCGTCCCAGGATATGTTCAAAGTTATCAAGGAAATTGCATTGTTGATTTACAAAATACAGAATACTTCTTATATCAATTTGTGGTAATACATCGAAAAACGAATGATTAACAGGATCTGAAACTCGAGTATATGGAAGTGTCCAAGAGTTATGATTTTCATGCTTTTTCACTTGAATATATTTATTTTTTCCTGAAATAATCTTTTTATTGATTTCGGTAATACGAGGTTCCAATCTGTTTTCAAGTTCTTTTAAATGTTGTTCTATAGGTTGCTGTAGCGTAGTTAAATGTAAATCTTTAATGAGAGTCTCTTTTTGTTCCCACTTATCTTCATCGATTAAATCATCTTCGAAGCTTCTATACTGTATACTATCTCTACAAAAAATATCTCCTGATTGCAAATGATGCCATAAGGAATAATAAATTAAAAATTCATATCGATCTATTAGTAAACGTTTTGAATGAGACTCATCTTTAGTGTAAAGATAACGTTTATTGCTATTTGTTATAAAGACTTGAGGAATATCTTCGATATCATATTTGGTTAAGGTTTTTCCTTTCGTAAAAACCTCTTTTAGGAAAGTTATTGCATCCATAAGAGAGTCATCCGTACCAGTTGTAACAAAATCAACCATCATAAAAATAGGACGGATTTGTCGTTTAAACTGTAAAGCTAATGTATCAATACGTTCCCAACGGAACGCTTTTTCATCTATTTTCGTATTATCCAGGATTTGATTTGCTAGTTCAGTTAATTTTGGACGGTCTAGGATAGAAAATACACGTTCTTGAATGTCTTTAAATGCGGTATTATCAGAAATGTTTTCATCTACTATAACTTGTAAAACTTCGCCTACTTTCTTGAAATTCCCCTGATTTTCTGTGTAGTAGGTATATACCTGATCTTTAGCAAAGGATAGTATATCATCGTTGTATTTTCTCATTTTATAAATAAAACTATTAATCAAATTATCATTCATTCTTTGATAGCGATGACAAATAAAGCAAAGTAAATAAATATAAATAAGGGATTCATCAAACCGTTTTAATTTATATACGGAATAATATTCTACTAAAGAAGCGTAGTATTTAATACTTTCATTAGAGATTTTTAGTTTAGGCAAAATTGTATTGGCCAGTTGAAAGAGAGAATGAATGTCTTTCCCACATTCAATTTCACGTTTAATTTCATTCATACTAAAATCTTTAGGTTCATGTTTTATCCGAGTAATCTCATATAATCCAGAAGAATTATATAATAATTCTTTTAAATGCTGTTTATCGGTTTCAGATAGTTGATTTTGTATAATCATTATGAGGCGTTCTTGTTCATATGTAATAGCATTGCCTACAACCTCTTGCATAAAGCTATAACCAGGAATAACAATACGTTTGTTAGTTAAGTAGTTTATTAGCTCACGAAAAATAAAAATAGGTTTACCACTTACAGTCGCAGCCCTACGGGCTTGTTCCTTTAAATCTAGTCGAGACTGTGAGTCACAAAGACGATAATTAAATCGCTTAAGAATAAGTTGTTGTTGATTAAGTCTAGTTTTTTTATCAATGGATCCAAAATCCGAGAATTCAGCACCATTAAAATGGACTTTGAGAATATATTGAATATCTTCTTCCACTTCGCATAAGTTAAATCGAAAAAATAAGTGTTTTGATTTAAAGTATCCAAGTTGAAGAATAAAATAAATCTTAGATTTTATTGAGCGTAATGTATATAATAATTCATTTTCCATTTGAGAAAGGGAAAAATATTGCACACGCTCTTTAGTTGTAAAAAGGGGCCTACTATAAAGTTGATTTATTTCATCTGTTGTTAAAATAGTTAATCGTTTTTGAGTATTCATATTTATTTGTTTTTACATCTCCTTATAGATTATATTTATAATAGGCGTCTTGCCGACAAAACGCGGATATTATACGGTAAGACATTTTTTAGAAGGTAAAACCCTAGCTTTTCTACGCTAAGCGTAAAGTTAGTTAAATAAGTTACCTATACTTAATAATTTAAACCTATGCTAAGCGTTGCAAAAATTAACATATATGCAACACTTGCCTTGGACTTGATTTTTATAGCGTCACGACGTTGCATATATTATGTTGCAAATTAAATCCCAAAAATGATACGATATTTGTAGCAAAATAGAAAAATAGATTTATGCAACGTTAGGAGCGCAAAAAATGAACTACGCATATATTCGAGTATCAACGCCACAACAAGATTATACATTTCAGAAAAAAGAAATTCTTACATATTGTGAAGCTAACAAAATTGGGTTGTTAGAAGAATGTGTTTTTGAGGAAAAGCAAAGTGGAAAAAATATGGAGAGAGAGCAATTCCAAATTCTTATGCAACAACTACATCCAGGGGACACACTTATTGTCTATAAATTAGATCGTTTGGGAAGAAATCTTTCTGATATGATCCGTACTCATGAAAAACTTATCAAAAACGATATTGGAGTCATTGCTATTAATGATAACATTGATACGCGGAAAAAAGATGACATGACTACTAAAGTAATGGTTACAATCTTATCTTTATTTGCTGATATTGAACGAAACTATATACTGGAGCGAACACAGGCTGGACGTATTAAGTATGTAGAAAATGGCGGGAAACTGGGGAGAACTMCTAAAATCAATAAGTCTAAAACTGATTTGATACTCGAGTTACTTGATCAAGGAAAAACAAAACAGGAAATTGCTGATTTTTTAAATGTTGACAGAACCACTATCTATCGCACATTGAAGCGAAATGGTTATTAAGAAAATTATTCATAACGAGTGCCATCTATACTTCTATATACTATATACATTTTTAGAAAAAATCTTTGTTTTTGCCTAAAGACTTTATCATAATAAAAGGAGCTAGATTCTATATCGTAGCTCCCTTATTTGCAAATTATTTAATTATGAATGCTACGATTGCTAAAACGATACACACAATCCCACTTAATAATTGTCCTATTCCAGAACTCTGTCCATTAATTAACAAGTTGAAAAGATTTTTTCTTGTTTGAGTTTTTCCTACGAATGCATCATACTTCTTCATTTTATATACACCCGATAAAATTAATGCTACACCAATAACGATAAGTAATACTTTTAAAGCCACTATATTTACCCCCACTTATTATGTATATGTTGAATTTTTCTCAATCATTTTTTAGTTGTTGTTATAATCGTGAACAACACTCGTCTATAATTTCTAAAAAATCATTATCAATTCTTATAATTTAATTATTACATTTAAACATTAAATAAACTATCTAATAACCTTACATAAAGATGACAGTTCTGTAAGGATGGAAGAAAACAAGCAATCTACAAAAACCTTTGTTTCTTGTTGTTGATAAATATACTTTACTTTTTCCATTTCTCTGTTCTCTTTTACAAGTAAGATCGCTAGCAACCCTGTCATTTCATTTTTAACATATAAATTGTTACTATGCAGAACAAAAGCAATCTGCATTCACTTTCTCCCTTAGTTTTCACCCTTGTATGTGGCAGAAAAAGCCTTAACGATTTAAAAAGAAAGAAGGTTGTAGATTGTTTTTCAATTTTTATACTACCGTGCGCGATAATATAAACAGACTGCAAAGCCTTCTGAAAAAAATGCCTTGCAGTCTTATAATTTCTTGTTTTATTTTATATTTTTTAACACCTATTTATAGTTTTTAAATGATCTTAACTGTTCCAGTCTATCGTAAAATGTCCATAACTATCAAAGATATGTTTTTTATCTCCATGTTTTGTAGGAAGAGAAACAGTTTCGTTTACATAAATCTCGCCATTGTCTTTAGCATAGTAATCAAACCATCCAAACTGTGAAGCGGAGCGTGCCCAAGCTGTGAATTTTCCTACCGTAGCTTCTCCAGAACTCTCGAAGCTATGCCATTTATCATTGATTTTTTGCCAGCCTGTTTGCATTTCGCCTTTATCATTATAATAGTATGTTTTACCGTTAGTTTTTACAAAACCTGTCTGCTTAGCTTCTCCTTCATGATTAAAATAATATTTTATTCCATCAATGGTTTCATGACCATCGAAAGTAAAGTGTCTGCCATCATCGAAGTGGTATTTTTTACCATCAGCTTCCTTCCAACCGGTATAGTAACGCCCTTCTTCTAAGCTGTAATATACCAATACAGGTTGCTCTTTCCCATCAAATCCAGGTAAAAAGGTTTTAGAGATCCCGCTTTTTCTAGTGGAACCATCTCCTTCAAACATTAACGTTTTCTCTTCAAAAGTAACTTCAGTCACCGAGCTTAGCGCTTCTCCATTCAGCTTAGAAACTTTCTCAAGTGCGCCTTTGTCAGAAAAGTGAAGAATGACATTTTGATCTTCTAGACGTATTTCATTTTTAGTAACTCGAACATCTTTAAAATAATAAATTTTACCATCGATTTCCCGCAAACCATTTTCAATAAACGCTCCAGAAGCATCAGAATAGGCTAGACCATAGGCATCCTCCCCCCATGCTGATCGTTGCAGAGCACCATCATTATTGAAGTGATAGTACTTCCCATCAATATCCCCCACTACATTTGGCATCCTCATATGGTTAGAATTCAAATTAAAATAATATGTCTTCCCCTCAATTTCCTGCCAACCTTTCAAAAGAATTCCATCAGAACCTGCATAATAATAATCATCATACTTCTTCACCCAACTGTTCTTTATCACATTTCCAGAAGCATCTTTTGCAATCCATTTACTAGGATCCTTTTCATCACTTATTATCTGTATTCCGTCATGCTTCTGTTTCTCATTTTCTTTACCTGGATACCAATTTCTTAACCAGTTATGAATTTCATTGTTGCTTTTTGCAGTGAAGCGAATTTCGGATTTGAAACTCCAATCAGTACCAAATCGTTGAACATTCTGATTACCAGCTAAACTTACTCCATTCTTGTTTTTTAAATAGAACTGGAATTTATTGTCATTAGAATTGCCGGTCTGGACAAGTTCAAACACTTCATCATCACCAATCGAATCGGAATATTGAAGTGCATTTCCTTCTTTCCCTGAAAGATATTTTGAACCTGTTTTTACGATTACTTTATTCGTCCCTTTTTTATAGGGGATAATTTGATAAGGTTTACCGTCATTTAGTATACTAAACGTTAGTGAAATAGGTGTCTCTAAGATGCTAGTACGATCCGCCAATATATCAGGTAACCGATTATTAAAATCTGCAAGAGCTTCAGGATCATTCGTAACATAATTAGAAAGAGCCTCTTTGCCCACTGTCTTTGAAGTACTTGTTCCTAGCATTCGTTTGTCTTCTGGTAATTTTCCGAAAAGTTCATCCTCATTAACACCGATATTAGCCAAACCGCTTTTAGGATGATAAGCATTTGGGAAATGTTGTTTTATAAATTTCCATCCTAGTTCATTTCTACGACCACTATTGTCACTTTCTAGATAATACGTTTTGAAATTCGTAAGTGAAACACCGGTTTTTCCTTCATCTAATTGTTTTTGTGTAATATACAAAATATCATGTTTAGATAGTTCTGGTTCATCAGGAGTTAAATCTACTATTGTACCAGCGTCCTTAATACGAAGTTGTTGTCCATGCTTGATTGTTTTATATTCAACTTTTCCATTGGGATAAGCAATTTTAACCTTCTGGCTAAAATCTTGATTTTTATAATAATCAAATACAGTAACTCCAAACTCTCCTTTTTTAAAAGTAGGAGCCATGTAAGTAATGTTTTCCCAAAAATTACCATAACTACTTTTTGCATTAACCTCTTCTAAATATTTAGTAAAAGCCTCTTTACCAAATGCGTCATATATACCTCCAAGTGTTGTAACAACCGTTCCGAACGTATCAACATCTGCTTTCACTTTATATTCTGTTACGGGGCTGGCGCTGAATAAAATCCCCATTGCAATTCCTACAGGGAGGACTTTTCGCATACTTTTTTTTGCTTTTCCATTCATAATTGTGCTCCTCACTTTGTGCTACCCTATTTTTTTCTATTTATTAAACTGAATTTAACGTTCTGAAGTTTATCTTAGTTTAAATACCTTTCATTTTTCTTGCGAAAGTGTTACAAAACTCTTTCGTTAAAATCGTATAAAATTTAGAATTTTATACGATTTTCTGGTTTTTTTCAGCTTGTCCCATGCCATTAAACGAAGATTTTGAAGTATCCCCAAAACAAAATTTTTATTTATAAAATGAATTAAGTAGTAAACAAGAAAGGCTGGCAAAATGCCAACCTTTCTTGTTTTTTGAGTATCAATTTTTTATTTTAATAAATCAATAATAACGAAAAAGAATGGTTTGTCTCGTTCTTGTTATACAAAGGCCTTTTCTTTTTTTTAGATATGTCATAATTACACGAATAAATAATAATGAAGGTGTAGTAACGAAAATTCCAAGTAAACCGAAACTATCTTCAACAAATCAAGATAAGAACGGCATCCTTGAGGCGAATATAAATAGGTTAAGTACTAAAAAAATAATTGTACGAGTAATAATCACATACTTATGTTTCTGTGATTCATGGTGTTAATCCTTAGCAGAAGGGTATTTTCACACTGTATGATCGGTGGTTTACTTATGTATCAATCATTTTATTCCTATCGATATGTCCAAGTTTAAGAAATTACTTGCAAGAGTCCTGAAGTGTTTGTACGAGAAGCAATGAAAGGGTTTTGTAACATTTACGAAAGAAAAATGAAAGAGGTTTAAAGTAAGATAAACTTACCGATATGAATTTAAATATGTTGGTAACAGTATAATTAGAAAGTAAGGAACAAAGTCATGAAAGAAAAGATAAAGAGAAGTATAAAAAAAATTTCCCCTGTAGGAATAGCGATGGGAATCTTATTCAGTTTCAACCCAATTACAAAACATAAAGCGCATGCAGACGTTGATACAAGAGAAACGATTCTTACAACATTTGGAGATACCTATGATACGTTTCTAAAAGAGCCTTTTGTTATTCTTTTATCAGAACAAAGTGCTAAATATGATTATACAGCTAACAATGAAAACCRTKCTTACAAAGCTCCTACTTTTAACAAAGGAGAATTTGGTATTAGTGTGTATGATTATTATAAGAACCAAAACTTTTCTAAAAAAATTAAAGTTTTCTATGAAGATGGGAAAGTTGAATATAAAACGATAAAACATGGTCAACAACTTCTGATTAAGCAAGCWGGTATAATAGTGGAYTTAAATCCCGATGCCTCAGATCTATATGAACATGATMYGTATTATATTACACAAAAACAATTAGATGAAGGGAATACTGGTATTGCGCTGACGAATTGGCAAACATATTACTTAAAAAGTGACAATAATGGTCAAATGAATGGTCCTTTAGCTCCTAAAATATATTA
>NZ_JBFTMC010000107.1:0-14597 GCF_056396765.1 Bacillus sp. 05T22 | reverse complement strand
GGATGTAGCCTTAATGTATTTAAATTCTCATCCGGAAACAAAAGTAATTGTATCTGGAGGACAAGGTGAAGATGAGGACATCCCTGAAGCCCATAGCATGCGAAATTATTTAATAAAACATGGAATTGAAGAGAATCGTATTTTCATTGAGGATCGTTCGACAAGTACTTATGAAAATCTAAAGTTTAGCATGGATTTATATCATGTAATGCACGCGGTAGTTGTGAGTAATACATATCATCTATATCGAACAAAAATTATTGCTAAGCGTTTAGGAATGCAGATGGAGTCACTCGCGGCACCAACACCAAGGCGTTCAGAGAAGAAAGCATATATACGTGAATATGCWGCAATTATKAAAACRRTATTRTTCGAYCRTTAGAGCTCAARTRAGRGCTCTTTTTTCGTGAATAAAAAGCGTATCATTTGAAAAGAAGGAAAGATTCTATCAGAATGAAAGAAACAATAATAAGGGAGTTGTRTYTGTGATTCRATTTAATCATGTGTCAAAAGCRTATGAAGATGGYACAAAAGCAGTRGATTCATTACATTTAGAAATTAAAAAAGGAGAGTTTTTTGTCCTTATCGGTCCGAGTGGTTGCGGAAAAACAACAACGATGAAAATGATTAATCGTTTAATTGAAACGACAGAAGGTTCCATCTCTATCGATGGAAAAGACATCCAAGATTACAATATTCATGAACTGCGTTGGGATATCGGGTACGTTTTGCAACAAATTGCATTGTTTCCTCATATGACAATTGCTGAAAATATTGCGATTGTACCTGAAATGAGAAAATGGAGTAAAGAAAAAGTTCGAGAGCGTGTGGATGAGTTACTTGATATGGTTGGATTAGATCCAGATGTATATCGAAATCGTATGCCTGATGAATTATCTGGTGGACAGAAGCAACGTGTGGGAGTGGTAAGGGCACTGGCTGCTAATCCGAAAATCGTTCTTATGGATGAACCATTTAGTGCGCTAGATCCATTAAGCCGAGAACAGTTGCAAAAGGATATTGTAGAATTACAGAAAAAAATTCAAAAAACAATTGTGTTCGTGACACATGATATGCAAGAAGCGTTAACACTTGGTGATCGTATTTGTGTGATGAGAAAAGGGAAAATCGTTCAATTAGATACACCGGAAGGAATCATACATAACCCAGTAAATGATTTTGTAGAAGAATTTATTGGAAATCGTGTTCGCCCTTGGTATGAAGGGAAGAGCATTGAAGATGTGTTGTCACTTGCGAGTGATAGAAAAGTAGACAATGATGTTTTATCTCTATCTCTGCATGCTTCACTACAAGAGGCGTTGATTCGTTTGGAAGCAGAAGAGGCAATCCCAATTGAAAGAGAGGGGCAATACGTGGGGACATTAACGAGCCGTCATATTGTGGCATATTTGGCTGGACAAATGAAGGAGAGGGGGTAAACTGTGTCTGCATTATTACAAACGTTTCAAGAACGAAAATTAGAATTACTTAGTGCGCTGATTGAGCACTTACAAATTTCACTTATTTCTTTATTCTTTGCGGTGATGATTGCAGTTCCACTCGGTATTTTGTTAACGAGAAGAGAGCGAATTGCTGAGTTTATTATAGGCACATCTGCTGTTATGCAAACAATTCCTTCATTGGCTTTACTAGGGCTTTTAATTCCGCTTGTTGGTATTGGAAAGGTGCCAGCAATTATCGCGCTAGTTGTGTATGCGTTATTGCCAATTTTACGAAATACATATACGGGAATCCATAAGTTAGATGCATCGCTTATTGAAGCAGCAAGAGCGATGGGAATGAATAGCTTTAGAAGATTATGGAGAGTAGAACTTCCTCTTGCATTGCCAATTATAATGGCTGGAATTCGTACGGCAATGGTATTGATTGTCGGAACAGCTACGTTAGCTGCTTTAATAGGAGCTGGAGGGCTAGGAAAACTTATTTTACTCGGTATAGATCGAAATGACCATGCTCTTATCGTATTAGGGGCTGTACCAGCCGCATTGTTAGCTTTATTCTTTGACGGAGTACTTCGGATGTTTGAAAGCACTGGACGCTCTCCTAAGCGAATTATATCGGCAATATGTATCATTGTAGTTGTTATAGCTGCACCATTTCTATGGAATACGCAAAAGAAAGATATTGTGATTGCTGGAAAGCTTGGAGCTGAACCAGAAATTTTAATTCAAATGTATAAGCAGCTGATCGAGCAAGATACTGATTTAGATGTAGAATTGAAACCAGGACTTGGGAAAACAGCATTTGTTTTTGAAGCTTTAAAATCAGGGGAAATTGATATGTATCCTGAATTTTCAGGTACTGCTTTATCTACTTTTGTAAAAGAAGACCCAAAAAGTACAAATCGTAAAGAAGTATATGAACAAGCACGCCTAGGGATGGAAAAGAAATATCATATGGTGATGCTAAAGCCGATGGAATATAACAATACATATGCACTTGCAATGCCAAGAAAAGTTGCAGAGCAGTATAATGTGAAAACAATCTCAGATTTACGAAATGTTGCAGCAAATGTTAAGGCTGGATTTACGTTAGAGTTTGCAGATCGGGAAGACGGCTATAAAGGGATGCAAAAATTGTATAATTTCCAGATTGCAAACGTAACAACAATGGAGCCGAAGTTACGATATGGTGCAATTGAGTCGGGGGAGGTTACTGTTATTGATGCTTATTCTACTGACAGCGAACTTGAACAATATGGCCTCCAAGTACTAGAAGATGATAAAGGGTTATTCCCACCTTACCAAGGAGCTCCTTTATTAAGAAAAGAAACGCTTGATAAATATCCTGAACTTGAAAAGACATTAAATAAACTTGCTGGGAAAATATCAGATGAAGATATGAGAAAAATGAATTATGAAGTAAATGTAAATGGTAAAAGTGCAGAAAGAGTAGCGAAACAATTTTTAGAAAAAGAGGGATTGATTCATTAATATTTGCAAAAAAATATACAATTTAATGACTGGAAATCGACCGTTCATAATAAAATGAACGGTTTTTTTGTGCATACTTATACATTTTTTCAAAAAAGTATTCCCTTTTTGCTCATTTTCTTTTAGAATAAGTAATGTTTTCCTGAAAAAATATAATAGAAACATCTATTAGAGAAAAAGGTGACTTTAATAGTTGAACGGATAAACATAACACCTAGAATGACAGATGGGGTGGTACCGATAGAAAAGAAATTAGGATTTTTTCCATTAATCGCATTAGTAGTAGGAACAATGGTTGGCGGTGGTGTTTTTAGTTTACCGCATGATTTAGCAGTAGGCGCAAATAGTGGCGCAACGATAATCGGATGGTGTATTACAGCAATGGGAATGATTCCACTTGCACTTGTATACCAAACGTTAGCAAGACAAAAACCAGAGCTTGAAGGCGGAATTTATAGTTACGCGCGCACAGGATTTGGTGAATATGTTGGTTTTAACAGTGCATGGGGATATTGGCTTGCAGGGATTTTAGGAAACGTAGCTACGATTATGTTATTGTTTAGTACACTTGGATATTTTTTCCCTATTTTTAAAGGAGGAAACAACGTTGCCTCCATCGTTGGTGCATCTCTTTTATTATGGACGCTGCACTTCCTTATTTTAATTGGAATTCGTGAAGCGTCTATTATGAACTTTGTTGCAACAATTGGAAAACTAGTTCCGATTTTATTATTTATTGCAGTTATGGTTACAGCGTTTCGCTGGGATACATTTACACATGATTTTTGGGGTGAGGGAACCGTTTCTATTTCTTCTGTCCTTGGTCAAGTGAAAAATACAATGCTTGTTACACTTTGGGTATTTATCGGTGTGGAAGGAGCAGTTGTATTATCTGGAAGAGCAAAAAACAGCCGTGATGTTGGAAAAGCAACGGTTGTTGGATTAATTTTAGTTATGTCCATCTATATTTTAATCTCAGTCCTTTCTATGGGGGCTATGACAAGACAAGAGCTTTCTCTGTTAGAAACGCCGTCAATGGGCCATGTATTAGAGCATGTTGTTGGACCATGGGGAGCATTTGCCATTAATATTGGATTGGTTGCTTCACTTATTGGGACATTAATTGGATGGTTCTTACTCGTTTCTGAAATTTCTCACGTAGCAGGGAAAGATGGSGTATTTCCGAAAGCCTTTACGAAGACAAATAAAAAGCAGACACCACATATTGCATTATGGATTTCAAATGGTGTCGCACAAACGTTGTTTATTATCGTTTTGTTTTCGGAATCAACGTATCAAATGATGTATTTTATCGCGTCTACATCTATTTTACTTCCGTACTTATTATCAGCACTTTATCAGTTGAAATTAGWTGTAACGAAGGAACTGAAACGTGCGAGGCTAAAAAATGGAATGCTTGCTTTAATTGCCTCATTGTATTCCGTATGGTTGATTTATGCAGCAGGCTTAAAAAACTTATTACTTGTTTCAATCGTATATGGTATTGGACTTGTTGTTTATATGTTTGCTCGAAAAGAAAAAGGAAATCGCTGTTTTTCTGGCATGGAGAGATATGTCATGGTTGTAATCGTGGTTGCAGCAGTAATATCGCTTTATATGCTTGTAACAGGTAATATAAAAATGTAAAAAAGTCCTCCTGAAGGACTTTTTTCTTTGCATACAAGGAATTTTATTTTATTTACAGAATATCTAATATATAAGATGTTTAGGGGGGATGAGAATGGAAGAAAAAGAACAACTCTTAAGAATTATGGAATTGGCAAGTGATTTACGAAAAGTATTAGTACAAGAATTATTTTTTAATCATCATCCCGAACTACGTGGAGCGATTGAGAATTTAGCTGGTTCTGTGGAGACTTTAGCAGGCCTGCAACATAATAAAGATGAAAATGCCGAGGATAAACTACGATACGTACTTGCTAAAATGAAAATTGCTCACAATGCGATTATGCAAGAGAAAAAAGCTTTCCCTTCTCACTAATATAAGTTTTACTTTTGTAACCTGACGGTATACGTCAGGTTTTTTTGTTTCTAGTTTTCTTTTACAGTTCATATAATAAGAACAGTATGAAAAAAAGAAGGTGAGTATATTGAAGCTACATAAAGCTCTCCATCCAAGTTTTATAAAGCGGATGTATCACATGAGATTTCTTGGAAAGTTCGTTGGAGGTGAGGAGGAAAAAAAGAATACTTTTTCTGTACAATGTCTTTCACAAATTCCTTCTATTTTGAAATCGCAATTTGAAGGTGAAGTATATTTGTTTGAAGGACTATATACTAACAAAAAAAATGAGAGAATATTTGCGGATTTAAAGAAAAAAAAGTTAGAAAAACAATTGGTATTGTTTCGCCTTTATTATGAAAGAGGGAACTTGTATGTTGAATTAATATGTACAGAACAACGGGAAATCGCGGATGCATATAAGATTATCCCTTCGCCAAGATTAGTAGGATATAAAAAGAGAGAATCTTTAGAGCGAAAGCTAGGTAATGGGTACTTATCTTTTCTTATTCCTAAATTCCCACACGATTTCGAAGTACCACAGTTGTTATGGTATGAAGGTAGATTATATGGAAATTTATCATTAAAATCATCCATTAGTTCAATTGCATATTGCGAACAAAAAAAGGAATGCAAATATATCGAAATTGATAATTGGACCAAGTATATAGAAGTGAAAGCGGATGATCATTTGTATTTTGTACGAGAAAATATGTATGATCAACTTCTAAAGCAAATCGCAGAAGAGGGAAAACGGGTGGAAGTAGTAGACATAAAAGGGAAAAAAGAAGACCAAGAATGGAATGAGCGTGAATCTACATTTATACAGTATGTACAGGACTTAATCAATAATAAAGGTTTGTATTTAGATGCAACGGATATTTTTAACTTTCATATTAGTGTAAAAACAAATATGTTAACGATTCTTGCTGGTATCCCAGGAATCGGGAAATCACGTTTTGTGCAAGTATATGCAGAAGCGTTAGGGTTAACGTATGGAGAAGAATTGTTATGGATTCCAATTTCTCCATCTTATCAAGAACCACACGATATAATAGGTTACCTTCATCCAAATGGAACATATATCGAAAGTGAAACGAAGTTAATTCGGACATTATTAAAAGCATATGAAAATCCGAATCAGCTTTATATGATTGTATTTGATGAAATGAATATGTCACATATTGAACATTGGTTTACACCATTTTTATCTATTCTTCAATTAGAAAAGAAAAATCGTATTCTTTCTTTATATGAGGAAGGAAATGAAATAGAAAATATAATTCCACCTAAAATTGAAATTGGTGAAAATATTATTTTTATCGGAACTGTGAATTTTGATGAAACAACGAAAGAATTATCTGATCGCTTATTGGATCGAACAAATCTTATTACACTTCAAAAGATTCCATTTTGTGAAATCAATATGCAGCAAAATAAAGGGATACAAATCCCGCCCCTACAAGTAACAACAGGAGAGTTTCGTATGAATTGGTTACGAAATAAAGAGATAATTGATGTGTTTTTTGAAGAGGAATTAGAATTATTAGATAAATTACATGGCGTATTATCATCACATGACGCATCGAAAGGCGTTTCTTTTCGATGCGCTGCTGCGATTGCGACTTATTTGCAAAATATCCCTCCAAAAGATAATCAATCTTATATGATTAGCCGAGAAGAGGGCTTTGATTTACAAGTAAAACAGCGTATTTTAACAAAATTACGTGGTACGGAAATGACAATTGGTCCACTTCTTCGTGAGGATGAAAAGAAAGGGCTATCGCTAGTATCATTATTACAATCTCCACTTGCGAATTGTGTCTCCGCATTCGAACATTCTCTAGCTTATATTAGACAAAAACGGCGTGAATTGGAGTTGTATGGGTATGCGAAATGAGGAGCAGCACGAGACGGAAATTGTAGATACAAAAGATAAGCTCCCGTTCGTATTAAAATTAATTATTGGAACAGAAGGAAAAGGAGATTTTATATTTTTGAATCGTCTTTGTAAACACACTACCACAATGGCTCATTGCGTTTATAAAGTACAAGAATTAAAAGCATTACGTTTGACTTTACATTGTGAAAAGCCAATCCGTGTTACTTTTATGTGGAATAAAGTGTATGAAGGGCAAAAAGATAAGAAAGAATGGCAATATGAATTGCATGAAAAAAGACAAAAGGTATTATTATATGAACATGGAAAAACTGATTTTTTTTATCCTTGGCGTTGTGGTTTGTATCATTTCGAGGTGCAAGTGGAAGAAGAGGTATACTATGGGGCATTTCAAATTGTTCCTAAAAATTTTTTTGATGATCAATTTGAAACGATTCGAAATTATGTAAAATCAATTTTGAATGAAATTATGCTAGATCGTGGTTATTATAAAAAGACATTCTCAACGCTAATTGACATTGAAGATTCTTCCTATTTAATGCTACTTCGAATGCTGCCACAAAAAATGAAAAAAATAAAGCAGCTTTATAAAAAAGTTGAAGAGAACACAAGATATATCGATAGATATGAGTGGGAAATACGGGAACGAAAAGCGACGATGAAAAGTGTGATAATGAACGAGAAAAATCCTCACGCTAAGTATTATAATCGCAGATTTATAGAACAAACAGATAGTTTGGAGAATGCTTTTCTAAAATTTACAACGAAACAATTTTATCAATATTTACTTGAAGCACAGGCTTTCTTACAAAAGACAATCGAAATATTAGAAAGAGCAACACATACAAAAAAAGAGGAACAACAAGCAGTAAAAACAATTATGCAAACCATTGAAAGAAACGGGTCTGTAACAGATAGGGAGAAGCAAAAATATCGAAATATTCATTTGTTAAAAGAAGCAGACTTGCGGAAAGCATCTATGAAAATACAAGAGTATAAAATTTTAAATCATATTGTCCACCAAGCTATACTGTACTTTCAAAATTTGTTAAATTCTCCATTCTGGAGAGGGATTTCTGAAAAGACAAATATAACTATACATGCTTTACCTGTTACTCATCGGCAACTATTATATCATTTAGAGTTTCTACCACGTTATAATCAACAATCTCCAGCTTTATTATTTGTGTATAAACCAACGTTTTTAGTGTATGAGTATTATACATTTTTTATCATTATTTCTATATTGCAACAGTTAGAATTTAAAGATGAAATTCCATTACGCGAACAAATTCAAACTTATTTTTACTTAGATGGTTTACAGGATGGTACGACAATTGTTTTAAATCGTGAAAATATTCAAATCCATGTAGTGTTTAATGACCTTATTGAAACGCACCCACTCATTGCACTTAGTAAAGGAAGTCATTTCTATAATGGAGAAGATACGAAAAAGCCAGACATTCGTTTAGATTGTTATGTGAAGCAAGGGGAACGTTATGAGTACCAGTCGTCTATTATTGTTGAGGTGAAATATAGTCCTATGTTTAATATTTTTCAGTCTGTTGGAAATACAAAAGCAACAGAGCAAATGTACAAATATTGGTCCATTAAATATGTAGAAGAACAAGATGGAAAACGTATTTTTCACCGAAGGGCGATTCATGAAGTGATTTGTGTATACCCAGGCAGTCATATGCATGGGAAGAAAATAGAAGCAGGTTGCGGAGTCTTTTTGCAATTATATCCATATAAAACGAAGCAGGGAGAAGAAAAGTTAGCTGGAAAGCATGGTCTTGTACAGATTTTCGAGAAATGGTTAAAAAATATTGTAACATGAAAAGAAACCTTTCTTTATGGAAAAGGTTTCTTTTTGTGTAAGTAAATTGAATTGTTGAAGGGAGTATAATTGTGAATTTATGGTACTGTAGAATCAAATACCCATAGAGGTGATAAAACAATAAAGGTAATTTCTAATTATATACAATGGAATTGTCACCTTATATAAATATAAAAAATGAATAGGAAATGGTTAATTTTTATAGAATGTATAATGTAGTAAATACCTTTTAGTTGCATGCGCAGATTTGTTCTTATATGATAGATGGTGAAAGCGTTATCAAAATATAGGACGGCGATGGGAAAGGCGGGGAAATATGTTCCAGCGTGTTCAAACAAAGGAAGAACATTTTTGGTTCGAGCAACTGTGGGGAGATTTTTGTGAAGAGAGAGATTTAATGTTTGTAGAGTGTAATTTAAATCCATCACGATTTTTATTAATAGAAGGAGGACATTCTATTGGTACAGTAGAGTGTATTCGATATACGACACCTGAACAATCTAATTCTGAGTTTTTCTATCCGTTTTCTGAAAATGAGTTAGTGAAAGGTTTAAAGAATGTTTATGAAATAGGAAAGTTAAGTATTACGAAAACATCGCGCGGGAGAGGACATTTCAAAAGGTTAACAGCTATTTTATTTATTCATGCTTTAGAAATGAAAGCTGAGTGGTATATTGCTGTTGTTACAAAAAGAATGTATATGTATTTACTTACACTTGGTTTTCCAATTGAACCAATTGATGATCCGTTTTATTTTCATGATACATTGCAAGGGGTACCTGTTCGCATTCATGCTCGGAAAGGATTAACACATTTGTATTCCTTAAAAGAATTTCGGGATATTATTCAAGGAAATGCTCATGCGCAGGCACTAATCAAAGAGAACAGTAAAAATATTATGTTAACAAGATGAAGTGTCACAAATTTTTATAAATTATTGTGATTGATATCACATCCCTTTTTCTCAATGTATATTACGCTTAGTTTGTAATGAATGATTGGGAAAGGGTGGGATGATATGTTTTGCTATCAATGTGAACAAACGCCAACAGGCGGATGTAAAGTAATGGGTGTTTGCGGTAAGAATGAAACAATTGCAAGTTTACAAGATACGATTGTGTTTGGGTTAAAAGGAATTGCTGCTTATCGTACCCATGCTGCGCAGCATGGGTATACAGATCCATTTGTAGATGCTACAACTCAAGAAGCGTTATATATGACATTAACAAATTCTAACTTTAATGAACAAGAACATATTGATATGGCTATGAAAGTTGGGAAATCAGCTTTACGGGTGATGGAGTTGTTAGATGAGGCACATACGAATCATTTTGGTGTTCCAGAGCCTGTTCAAATTACACAAAATCATGTAGAAGGTAAGGCAATTGTTGTTACTGGTCATAATTTATTTGCATTAGAGGAATTATTAAAGCAAACAGAAGGCAAAGAAATTAATATTTATACGCATTCTGAAATGCTACCAGCGCACGGATATCCACAGCTGAAAAAATATAAACATTTAAAAGGAAACATTGGTAAGGCATGGTATGATCAACGACGTCTTTTTGAAAAGTTTACCGGTGCGATATTGGCTACAACGAACTGTGTTATGCCAATTAAAGGATCATACTCTGATCGCTTCTTTTCATATGATATTGCCGGCCTGGAGGGTGTACGGAAAATTGAAAATGATGATTTTGCACCATTGATTAAAAAAGCGCTAGAACTTCCCGAGGTACATATGGAGTCGGATGAACAGTTAGTAACAGGTTTTCATCATAACACAGTATTATCATTAGCTCCAGAAATTATTGAGGCAGTAAAGGGAGGGAAAATTAAGCGCTTCTTTGTCATCGCAGGTTGTGATGCCCCAGGAAAAGGCGGAGAATACTATCGTGAATTAGCAACGTCACTTCCGCAAGAAACGGTTATTTTAACAACTTCTTGTGGGAAATTCCGCTTTAATGATGTGAATTATGGTGTTGTACCCGGTACGGAAATTCCACGTTACATTGACTTAGGGCAATGTAATAATTCAATTTCTACAATAAAAATAGCGGCAGCTTTAGCAGATGCTTTTCAATGTGAAGTGAACGAATTGCCAGTTAGTATTGTCCTATCTTGGTTTGAACAAAAAGCGGTTGCCATTTTACTTGGGCTATTTAGTCTTGGGATTCAAGATATTCGTATCGGTCCAAAGGCCCCTGAATTTATTTCACCTGGTGTGCTTGATGTATTACAAGAAACATTTGGTTTAAAACTTATTACAACTGCAGCAGAAGATATGAATATGATGTTATCGTAACAAAAAGGATGTCTTGTAATGAGACATCCTTTTTATATAAATAAAAAAGCGTATGATAATTGACTAGGGGGGAGTCAATTATCATACGCGAACAAACGATTGGAAAAGAACTAAAATCCGAATATACTTAAAATCATTTTACGACGTTTCGGTTTTTCTTCTCGTTCATATGTTGGCGTGATATCAGGTGTGATGTAAATTGGTTCTTTTTTCTCAAGAGCAGCTTCTAATTTTTGAATTCTATCCATCATTTCTTCCATTTCTCTGCGATGTTGTAGCAATTGGTAATTGACGACATCATCTGCTTTATCTTGCATTTTTTCCTCTATACGATTTAAACGGTGTGTAATTGTATTTAATTGTGTAACAAATTGTTCAAAATCAGTTGATGGTTCTACTTGTGAAATTATAGCTGGAGATAAGGTTTGTTCTATATGAGAACGATGATATTCTAACATTTTATCTAAGTCGTCTTGAGTGAAAATGAAATGACCGTATTTGTTTTTTTCTATATTGAGATTCAATTGTTGTGCAATCCGAACTACTGCCTTTGGGCTAACACCTAACTTTTTCGCAATAATGGGTGTTTTATATTCCAAGGTAAATCCCTCCTATATATATCCTGTTGAATTATTTCGAGGTATTAAGCTTCTTCCCTGCATGGGTGACAAAAGAAGTGAGGAATCGGCAAAGAAAGTGTTTTTTCACGAGAATTAGTTTTTGAGCATATAGATTCTTCTAAAAAGAGAGGAAAATGTCTATTTTTTTCAATTATTCTAGTTTGACTGAAAGAAGATATTTAGATTATCATAAATATAAATATCCTCTTTATGTATGCATATAATGTATAAAAAGGTGATGGCGAATGTAGAAACTTGTAAGATGATAAGAAAAGTCTTTTTCGCTTGAATAAATTAATTAGGAGGTGGCTTCCTTGCTTACAGCGTAAGTAAGGAAACGTATTTGGACATATATAGTATAAGTATGGTGATTGTTTTAATTGCCTTAACTGCATTTTTCGTTGCGGCCGAGTTTGCAATTGTGAAAGTAAGAAGTTCACGCATCGATTTTTTAATTGCAGAGGGAAATAAACGTGCAATTCCTGTGAAAACAGTCATTACAAACTTAGACGAGTATTTATCAGCTTGTCAATTAGGAATTACAGTTACGGCTCTTGGACTCGGATGGTTAGGAAAGCCAGCGATAAAGCACATGTTTGATTCGCTTTTCGCAAGATGGGAAGTGTCTCCCCAGGTTGCTGATATTTTGGCTGTGATTCTAGTGTTTATGTTCATTACTTTTTTCCATGTTGTTGTGGGAGAATTAGCACCAAAAACATTGGCGATTCAAAAGGCAGAACAAGTGAGTTTACTCGTTGCTAAACCGCTTATTTTCTTTTATCGAATTACTTTTCCGTTTATATGGCTTTTAAATGGATCTGCTCGATATGTAACAAGAATGTTTGGTTTACAAACTGCGAAAGAGCACGAGGAAGTCCATTCGGAAGAAGAATTACGGTTGTTAGTGTCAGAAAGTTATAAAAATGGTGAAATTAATCAATCTGAATTTAAATATGTAAATAAAATCTTTGAATTTGATGATCGTATTGCAAAAGAAATTATGGTCCCACGGACAGAGATGAACATTTTAGATAAAGATACTTCTGTTAAAGAAGCATTGCAAAAAATGTCCAATGAGAAATATACAAGATACCCAGTTGTTGATGGGGATAAGGATCATGTTATCGGTTTTGTAAACTTTAAAGATATTTTCACAGATTTTGTGAAACATGGTGCCTTTAGCAAAGAAACGGTGCAGCAGTATATTCGTCCCATTATACTTGTCATTGAATCGATTGCAATTCATGATTTGTTTTTAAAAATGCAACGAGAGCGTACACATATCGCTATATTAATTGATGAATATGGTGGAACAGCAGGTCTTGTAACAGTTGAAGATATATTAGAAGAAATTGTTGGCGATATTCAAGATGAATTTGATATAGATGAGAAACCGGAAATCCAACACATAAGTGAAACAAAGACAATTTTAGAAGGAAAAGTACTTGTTAGCGAAGTAAATGTATTGTTAGGTTTATCTATTGATGATGATGATATTGATACAATTGGTGGATGGATTTTAACAAAGCACCTAGAAATTACAGAAGGTGATATTGTTGAAATTGAAGATTATAATTTTTGCGTTAAGGAATTGGATGGCCACTATATCAAGCAGATAGAAGTAACAAAGCGAGCAGCTCCCATTTTAATTTCAGAAACTGAAAAACCAATAACATTACAAGAACAAGTAAGCTCGTAAACTCTGCATTTAGCAGAGTTTTTTTTAGTAGGGAAAATATTTTTTATGTAATGGGACAATGCTACATTGAACTACCCTCACCTTCACTTCGTTTAGAGGAGGCGGTCTTCTCGGTTAAAATGATAAAATAAGTTAGACGTTTAACGAAAGCAATGCGTGGAATTGATGAACTAGAATTAGATAAATACAAATTAAAAGACCGACATAAAACTTAATTTTTAGGTGGGAGAGAGCATCCGGCCATGCATAGAAGCGGTTAGACCCTTTTTCTGCCCCATGCCGAGTGAAAACAAAGAGAGAAAACGAGTGCAGCCCCCCCATTTTGTTATTCATAGCCGCGGCTTATATGTCGAAAAATCAAAATGGATTTATATGGGCAGTTTCATGATTAAAGACATTTCAACTTTTCGAGTAGATCACATGCTATATGCGGTGTCAAAGAAAGTAGTACAGGTCGTGAAGGAATTAAATATGCGATTGAAGAAATGACAGAGATGAAACTAATCTTTATAAAAAAATAAATACAAATAAAAGGTACATTTATTATCTAATCTGTACCTTTTATTTATCTCGCTATTTGCGTGCAGTAAGACGCCCATCTCAAGATTCAGAGAGGAGCAAGGAACTGCCTGTAAAAGCCCGATTGGTGATGGAAGTGTCACATTATCGTGTATTATTTCATCTCTTGTTTAAAAATCGTATCTTCAACATAAACTTGTTCTTTATCTACCGCTGTGTTATGCGCAAGAACTAAACCAATTGGTGTTTGTGTACCTTTATTTTGAACGATTGTAAAAGGTACATTTTTTTCGTTTGCTAATTTAATGTATTTTGATAAATGTGGGTAAGAGATGCTGCCGTTTACATATAGTTGTAATGATTGAGAAGTGCGCATGCTATTAGCTACTTCTGTGTAAACATTGCTTTGCATCACTTGACCGATTGTTAAAGCGATTTCCACACGCTCACGCAATGTGCCTAAGTACATATTGCGTTCTTCTGGTTTGTTTTGCTTTTGGCCATGAATGCCTTCTTGGAGATAATCTTCCACATTTTTATTTACCATATTTTTCACACCTTTCATATCTTATTGTACGCAAGAAATGAAAAGGATGCAAAAAAAGTCATTTCAAATACCATATTCAAATTAATTTTATCAACAGAAATTAACAAAATGTGACAACAATCTCTTAACGAAACGTATTTTTTGTGTTAATATTCAAAATATATAGGGTATTCGTCGCATGGAAATGGAG
>NZ_JBFTMC010000106.1:0-14682 GCF_056396765.1 Bacillus sp. 05T22 | reverse complement strand
CAGTTACGTATTTCAGTTTACTAAAATCCCAGCCGTTTAATTTTCCAACTTTATCATAAAAATTTTTGTAATCTAATTCATTCATTTTGTATATCCACCTTCCAAAAGAGTGTAAAAACTAAGTTTCTGAGACTTGTTAATGAAATCGTCCAGTCCCTTAGCTTGATAAGAACAGTGACTACCGAAACAGATTCAAAGCCTATATTTCCGAAAAAGGGCAGACTTCTCCCTTGATGGCTGGTACGCGTTTTTTTCCAACCCGAAAACTAGTTACTTCGAACAATACGGAAAGTCATCTACTTCACCTCATTTGAAAGATTATATTTCATTATACGCCATAACAATTTTTGTATATATCGTGGAATGCAGACTATTAGATGAATTCTATTGAAACGTATTTTTAATTCTATTTCGCACTATTAATATAATTCCACCTAAAATTGATAACATCCCTAAAGGCATTGTATTGGATTCTGTACCTCCGGCGTTAGGAAGTTCCCTGTTATCATTTTTCATTTTAAGAGGAGTGTTAGTTTGTTTCGTCTGTGTTAATTCAGAGACTTTCTTGTCTACATTTTGCTTTGTCTGTGTTAATTCAGCTATTTTCTCTTCTACATTTTTCTTCGTACGTGTTAATTCAGTTAATTTATTTTCTACATTTTGCTTCGTTTGTTTCAATTCAGAGACTTTCTCTTCTGCTACATTTTGCTTCGTACGTGCTAATTCAGTTAATTTATTTTCTATAGTTTGCTTGATCTGTTTTAATTCAGATACTTTCTCTTCTATATTTTGCTTCGTACGTGCTAATTCAGTTAATTTCTCTTCTATATTTTGCTTCGTCTGTTTCAATTCAGAGACTTTCTCTTCTGCATTTTGCTTTGTCTGTTTTAATTCAGACAATTTCTCTTCTGCATTTTGCTTGATCTGCTTTAATTCAGATAATTTCTCTTCTGCATTTTGTTTCGTCTGTTTTAATTCAGACAATTTTTCTTCTGCATTTTGCTTGATCTGCTTTAATTCAGATAATTTTTCTTCTGTATTCTGCTTCGTCTGCTTTAATTCAGAGGCTTTCTCTTCTGCATTTTGCTTCGTCTGCTTTAATTCAGAGGCTTTCTCTTCTGCATTTTGCTTCGTCTGCTTTAATTCAGAGACTTTCTCTTCTGCATTTTGCTTCGTCTGCTTTAATTCAGAGACTTTCTCTTCTGCATTTTGCTTCGCCTGTTTTAATTCAGAGACCTTCTCTTCTGCATTTTGCTTCGCCTGCTTTAATTCAGATACTCTCTCTTCTGCATGTTGTTTCGCCTGCTTTAATTCAGATACTCTCTCTTCTGCATGTTGTTTGATAGAATCGTGTATTTTGACGGTATCAGGAACTTCAGCATTAATGGTATCAGCTCCTGTTATCATTGCTAAAGCTAGTGTGGATATTGCTACTGTTTTTTTCGTACTCATCATTTTGTACCTCTTTTCTTTCATGAGTAATGAACCATTATGTATAAATCTAAAGATGCAAATATCATAATACCAGTATAACATTATACCAAATGTTTACAAACAAAACTAGAATAGTAGGTCTATGTGTAATTGGAGCCAGTATAGTCATGTGGACATAATGTAGTTCAGTCTTTACAATGGATTTCAAGGAGAAAGTGTCCGTATGGCAAATACGAAATTTCAGGAAAAATTCACCACATTAACTATCCCGTAAGAAAGGAAGGTATACATATGACAGAGATATTGAATTTATCTTTATACTTCATTTTGTTTATCCTAATTATATCCATAGTCTGTTTCATCTTATTAGTACTCATGAAGATTTTCGGAAAACAAATGAATAATCGTCGCTCTGTTGAAAAAGAACTAAAAAAACATTCTTCAATAACAGATACAGCAGGACATAAAGACTCAAACATAACTACCAAAGATGCTGAAGCAGATTGGATGAATGCAGTGATGACAACATCTTTTCTTGCTGCAGCTATGAAAAATGCTAATGAAGATTCAAATATCGACCATGATTCAGGAACTAGCAACGATAGTTCCGATGCAGCAAGCCATACTGATTCATTCGATAGTGGGGACTCATAGGGTGAATCACTATGAAGAATACTTAGCTTTAAATGATAACATCCGCTCCGAGCTCTTTAAGGAAAACATGATTTACAGAGCTAGCGGTTGTTGTGACATGTGTACCAAATGCTTTCGCAATCAGAATCGCAAAACTCCCGATCCTGCCTGCTCCTGCATGAATGAACACTCGATCACCCTTTTGAATTCGTCCATAATCCACTAAGCTTTGCCAAGCTGTTAATCCAGCAAGAGGAACAGAGGCCGCCTGAACAAAGCTAAGGTTCTCAGGCATCTTTGCTATATGTTCTTCTTTTGCAATCACATATTCTGCATAAGAACCCTTACCTACATTCGCTAGTTTTGTATACACTTCATCACCAGGCTTATATTTTGTTATATTTGTACCTACTTTCACTACAATACCTGAAGCATCTAATCCTAAAAATAATAGGGAATGAAAAAGGCAATTTCTCTTGTAATTCTCCCTTTCTCGTTTTCCAATCAACTGGATTTATCCCGCATTAACGGACCGTAACACTCCCACCTCAAAATTCAGCGGAAGCGAAGAAGTTAGGTGGGAGATGAACTGTCCGTAAAAGCCCGATTGGTGAGGGCTAATAATCAGTGGGGGATGAAGAAAACCCCCACTGATTAAAGTTTCACTTTATAGCTGCCGCACAGCATATCAAGAAAATTGCCAACTACTTAGCCTAGCTAGGCTAAGTGGTTGGCAGGCCTTTTTGATTCTTTTTTAGTTTAGCGAGAATGCTTTGTGAATAGATGAATTGCTTTTTCAGGTACATAGAATTTCCCATTGCTTTCTACAACGATGCTTCCTAATTCATAATCTTTTCCATCGATACGGATCATATTTTTATTAACAAACAATTGAGCCTGCGCTTTATTGTGTTTTACTACAAGCACCGGGTTTGCTACATCTTTTTTGTCAATCGTTACAGTTGCACCAATTTGTTTAAAGGCTATTTCAGCATCTAAGAATAATTTGTTTGTTAATTCTCCTAAGTTAAAGCCCATTGCTTTGGCCATTGTCTTCGCAATGTCCGTATTTTGGACGAAACCGTATGGCTTCCCGGGGCCGTAAGAGTATAAGAATACATCTTCACCCGTATGACCACCTGTTGTAAAACCGATGTTCGCACGGTTGGCCAATAATTTAGTAAGGATTGGACCTACATCGGCTTTCTTTTGTGCAGCTTTTAACTTTTCTTTTTCATCATCAGTTAGGTTGTCTAAACCGTAAAGTGCAGCTACCTCTTTTATATTAGATAAATCATCTTTTAGTTTATTTGTAGCACCTTCAAGTGTCATTTTTGCCTTTTTCAGTGGAGCAATGTAGGCAGATACCGGTGTGGTATCATATCCTTTTGTAGTATTTTTATTACCAATGGAAATACCGCTATTACCATGGTCCGCTAAAGCAATGACCATCGTGTTCCCATCTTTTTTCGCAAACTTTAACGCTTCTGCAACCGCATCATCAAATGCCAATACATCGCTAATCATCCCGATTGGATCATTGACATGTGCTGCCCAATCTGGCTTACTACCTTCTACAAATAAGAAGAAACCATCTTTATCTTTTGATAATGTTTGAATTGCTTTTCTCGTCATTTGGGAAAGTGTTGGCTGCTCAGGGTTGGTCGCTTCACGATCCATATCGAACGCAAGTGCAGTATTTGAGAACGAGCCCCAAATTTTATCGGATTTAGAGTTTAACAGGGCATCCTTTGTTTCCACAAAGTCGTACCCTTTGTCTTGAATCACTTTTATTAAATCTTCGTTGTCTTGCCGGATTCCACTGCTTGCCGCAGGCTGAAGTACTGCCTTTCCCCCGCCTAACACGACTTCCATATTTTGATACACTTGCTGCTCACCAATCACCTCAAAATTTTTGCGAATAACATGGTGAGCAGAAAAACCAGCCGGAGTTGCATGCTGAATTTCCGATGTAGCAATGATTCCTGTTGCGCGGCCTGAACGCTCTGCGCCTTCTAAGACGTTGGCAACCGGGCGAAACTTGTCTTCTTCTTTGATTGGTTCTAAGCCAGGTGAATTCACAACAGAAGGTAATACACCCACGTAGCTTGAATTTGATTTATTTCCTGTCGCTAAAGCTGTTGCTGCTGGCGCTGAATCCGTAATGGCTGATTCTGCCGAATAAGTACGAACACCTCCTGATACGATTTGATCTAGTGCAAGAGGTGCACCTTTATACCATCGAGCCAATGTTGTGGCTGAAGAGCTTGTCCCATCCACAACCATCATAATGACATTTTTTGGCTGCTTTCCTACTTTTTTTGCCTCAGCTTTTACCTCGTTATCGTTCATCATGATTCCTGCACCTAACAAACCTAGTGCTACCGTTCCAGCTAATGTTAGTCCCATCATCTTTTTACGAAAATTAGTCATTGTTGTCCCTCCATAGGTTGTTTTCGACATCCCCAATCTAACATTCGTATGTAAACAAGCTTTTGATTTTTTATTAAGTTTATGCAAGCTTATATATTTTCTTTTGCTTTTTGTTAGTAGTACCCTATTGTCACGAAGCTAACACTTGAATCTCCCCCACCCTTGCATAATAGCAGGGAATTTCTTGATGATGTAGAAAAAGGTCATATGCTATACGAATCGTATAGTGAATCAAATGATATAAGGGTGGGAGTTATTGTGTTAAGAAAACCAAAGAGATTACAACCAGGAGATCGAGTCGCGACAATTAGTCCTTCTTGGGGAGGCGCAGGCGATCCGGAACTTAGATGGCGTTATGAGCAAGGGATAAAAAGATTAGAAGAAGTTTTTGGTCTTGTGGTTGTACCTATGCCAAATAGTTTGAAAGGTTCAGATTATATTTATGAGAACCCACAAGCTCGTGCAATAGATTTAATGACGGCATTTCAAGATAAAAGTATTACAGGCATCTTTGCGAATATTGGTGGCGAAGATAGTATTCGCTTGCTTCCTTATATTGATTTTGATGTTATACGTGAAAACCCAAAAGTTTTTATGGGTTACTCTGATGTGACAGTTTCACATTTATTTTGTCATAAAGCAGGCATTTCTTCTTTTTACGGTCCAGCCATTTTAACCGATTTTGCTGAAAACGTTGAGATGGATCCATATACGATTGAAATGGTAAATCGAACACTCTTTTCAAATGAGATGATTGGTGAAATTGGACCGGCTAAAGAATGGACAAGTGAGCGTTTAGAATGGATAGAATCGAACAAGAATAAACGGCGGACCATGCAGCAGAACACTGGATATGAACTACTTCAAGGCTCCGGTATTGTACAAGGCCGTTTAATTGGAGGTTGTATTGAAGTACTGGAATTCGCAAAAGGAACAGAACTTTGGCCTGAGAAAAAATATTGGGAAAACAGCATTCTGTTCTTTGAAACATCTGAAGACAAACCAGATCCAACTTATATAAGATATTGGTTACGAAATTATGCTGCGCAAGGCATTTTACAAAACACGAATGGACTCATTTTCGGCAAACCGAAAGACGAGAAATATTATGAAGAATATAAACAAGAAATTGTAACAGTTATGAAAGAATATGGTTTAGAAGATTTACCGATTCTTTATAATTTAAACTTTGGTCATACCGAACCTAAGTTTATTTTACCTTATGGTGTAATGGCAGAGATTAATTGTGAAAGGAAGACATTTTCGATTTTGGAGAGTGGCGTGCAATAGAATTGCCAATTCTCCTTTGCTGATGGGTTTCAGGATATATTTTTACAACTGAAAAAGGTTCCTTAACATTTACACTTCGTTTGTTAAGGAACCTTTTTATCATTTATTATTCCTGTTTACTCTTTGCCTTTATTTGTTCCTCATACACAAACTTAGCAGTCATAAAATCATTAGGAAAATCACCTAATGCTTTTTTCATAACATTTAATTCCTCTTGTGATTTAATTTCAACACCATTTAAGAAATCGAAAGCCTTAGATTGTTCACCCGCAACGAAGTTCTGCGTCATGTAATCATCTGGGAAATCTTGTTTTGCTTTTTCTTTCACTTTATTCATAGCACCTGCCTTATCAATGCTTTTCATAGGATTTGTGAAAGCACCTGTAGCTTGTTGCGGTTCCTTTTTAGGTTCTTCTTTCTTTTCTGGTTGCGCAGCAGGTTGCTTCGCTTCTTGTTTTGGCTCTTCTTTCTTAGGTTGTTCTTGCTTTGCAGTTTGAGCCGCCGGAGTTTGGACATTTGCCTGTTCTTTCTTCGCCAATTCCTCTTTTAATTTTTTCACTTGTGCATCAAGAACTTTATTTTCTGATTCTAATACAGAAATATCCCCTTTTAATTTTTCTTTTTCTTTAAAGTGCTCATCTACTAATTTATTATACTCCGCTTCCGTATACGTATTTTTGCTACTTGTTGTTGAGTTTTCTGTCGTAGTAAAGATAAAGATACTACTAATGCCAATAATGACAATAAATGCAATTACAACACCTAGCACACCGAAAATCAGTTTTTTATTCATCCTAAACCTCCCAAAATGTAAGATTTCCAAAGCGATCCTAACAGATTGAATTACAACTTTTTCGTCATATTATGTCGAATAAAAAACAAAAAGAAAGGAGATAGAATATAACATTAGTAAATTATATACATGTATTGAATATGTTATGTATTTTAGGAGATGACGTATGCTAGATGAAAATGAAATTAGATACCTTGTTACATGCTTTTTTCTCCTATTTTGTACGGTTACAAATATTAATGAATCGAGGAAATCACAAACAGTTTTACACAGAGGATAGTAAATATTCTTAAGTTGATAGGCACATAGAAAATACTGGGGTATCAACATTTCAAAGTTCTATACATGTGAACGGGCACGTTGTCACGGAAGATATTTTCCTTCCGATAACGTGTTTTTTTATTTACATAATGTTCCTTGGTTTTAGAAAAAGATATAATATAAATCTCGAATATACATTGAATTCTTTATATTACAGCTAAAAAAGGAGAGTGCATGTTGAAAAAACGAACAATAATAATAGGTATTACTGCATATGGCTTGTTATGCATGTCATCTGTGTATATATATACAAAACAGATCGCCAATCCTGTTATGAGTGATGTAGGTAAATTACTTCCTACAAAGATTAAGCGGGTTGAAAATGCGGGGGATGAGCATGCCTTACAGAAGCTAGTGAAAGATGCGAATACTTCAGGTGAGAAGATTTCAATTGCCGGAATGCAGCATAGCCAAGGCGGACAAACTTATTATCCAAATGGTACGGTGCTAGATATGAAAGGTTATAACAAAATATTAGAGTTTGATCCAGAGAAAAAGAGAATTCGCGTGCAAAGCGGTGTGACATGGGATGATATTCAAAAGAAAGTAAATCCATATGGTCTTGCTGTGCAAGTGATGCAGTCTCAAAATATTTTTACAGTTGGCGGTTCGCTAAGCGTAAATGTACATGGACGTGATATTCGTCATGAAGCACTCATTGATACAGTAGAATCATTTCGATTGTTAATGGCAGATGGTACGGTTAAGAATGTAAGCAGAGAAGAAAATGCTGATTTGTTTCCTTATGTTATTGGAGGTTACGGATTATTCGGTGTGATCTTAGATGTGACGCTTAAGCTAACGGATGACGAACTATATGAAATGCAGACAAAAACGCTAGATTATAAGGAGTATACAGCATATTTTAAAGAGAAGGTGAAAAAGGAAGAGAATGTTCGAATGCACCTAGCGCGTATTTCCGTAGCTCCAAACTCATTTTTAAAAGAAATGTATGTAACAGATTATGTTGTAGCAGAGAACCAAAATAAACGGGAAGAATACAGCAAACTAAAGGAAGAAAATATTATTGCTGCACCGAAATTTTTCCTTGGATTATCAAGGTATAGTGACTGGGGAAAGAATACGTTTTGGGATATACAAAGGAACTACATGGAACGCATAAATGGAACATATGAAACTCGAAATAATGTGATGCGATCAGATAGTACGTTTATGGAATACGAAAATCCAAATCGAACAGAGGTTTTACAAGAATATTTTGTACCTATCGATCACTTTACAGCGTATATAGATGATTTGCGAAATGTATTAAACAAAGAAGAATTAAACCTTCTTAACATTACGATCCGTTATGTAGAAAAAAATGAGAATGCGGTTTTATCCTATGCAAAAGATGATATGTTTGCACTTGTGCTTCTTATTAATCAAGGACGTTCTGAGAGTGAAATAAAGAAAACGAAAGCAGTGTTAGGGAAGATGATAGATGTTACTTTAAAGCACAATGGAAGTTATTATTTACCTTATTATTCCTATCCGACGAAGCAGCAGCTTGAGCAAGCATATCCTCGTATAGAAGAGTTTCTTCAAAAAAAGAAGGAAAGTGATCCGCAAGAACGTTTTGTAAATTTATTTTATAAGGAGTACAGTGAATGACATATAGAAGATTTGTAACTTCGCAAAGTATAATCATGATGGCCGGTAGTATGGTATTCCCCTTTTACATACTACTGCTTCGAAATGTTGGAGATAGTTTCTCTCAATTTGGTTGGGCATATGGCTTATTTACGTTAACTTCAGCTTTAGTGTACCCACTAGTTGGAAAGATATCTGACAGGTTTGGGGATAAAAGGCTATTAATTGTATATGCTTGGTCTATGGCGGTATTAATGCTCTTTTTTCCCATTGCTACAGAAGTTTGGCATGTTTATATTCTGCAAATTATAATGGGCTGCTTAGGTGCCGTGCAACGCAACACAGAAAAAACATCACTTGCACGAAAAGTAGAAAGTAAAGAAGCAGGCTATGAAATAGGAAAATACCATGTATGGACTTCAATTGGTGGTGCAGTAGCTGTTATTGCAACAGGGTATCTAGTAGATTTTTTAACGATTGGTACCATTTTTTATATTGCTTCAGCTTTATATATGGTGAGCGGTATTGTAATAGGGAGGCAGAATAAATAAATAAAAAAAGAGCATTACTAATGCTCTTTTTTACAGAGTATTGAAAAACAATTTTGTCATGAACAAAATCGTTTTATTTCTTGCTAAATCGGCGTAATCCTTACGCTATCCCATTATATCATGTTTATTAAATTATACTTTATGGCATATTGAACAAGTTCACTTTTTTTAGAAAGATTAAGTTTGTTCAACATTCTCGTCTTATGAGTATCAACCGTTTTTATACTGATAGTTAATTCTCGAGCAATTTCAGACAATGAAAAACCTTGCACAAGAAGTTGCAATACCTCTCGTTCACGTGGACTTAAAATTACATACGGATTTCGAGAATCTGTTTCGTTTTGCATTTTTTTAAGCATCGTTGAAATTTCCTTTGGGCGAAGGTATATGTACCCATCCATAACGGAATCAATGGCATTGTATAACTCTTCATCCACAGCTGCTTTCGGGACGTAACCTGAAGCTCCCGCGTTCATGATTGATGTTATATAATCCTCATCTTCATGCATGGTAAGCACTATGACTTTCGCTTGTTCATAACGTAATTTAACCTCTGTTAGAACCTGAATTCCATCCATGCGTGGCAAAGATATATCCAATATTAGAATATCGGGCCTTAAAATGCCGTAAAGTTGAAGTGCTTCGAGTCCATCAGAGGCTTCACCTACAACTTTTAAGGACGGTCTTTTTTGTAATAGTAGTTTTAAACCCGCTCTCATCAAAGCGTGGTCATCAACTAGCATTATGCTGATTGTCTTTTCCATCTTGACACCCTTCTCTCTGTTTTAATGGGATAGACACCATAATCTCAGTCCCGCCGATATTGTGCGTTCTGATAAAAAATGAACCACCTAGTAATTCTGCTCTTTCTTTCATTCCATATATTCCGATTCGATTTTGCTGGCGAGCTTTTTCAAAATCGTTCTCATTTATACCGTGACCGTTATCACGGATGTTCAACAAAGTAGAACAATCCCTTATCTCCATGTTAATCACAATCTCAGTGGCTACTGTATGTTTCACTACATTGGTAAGACTTTCTTGAACGATTCGGTATAGCGCTACAGCAATATGACTATCTATGACAGCAACATCGTCATTAGGAGCGTGTAGAATTACCGTAAGAGCGAATTTTTCTTCAAATTTTCTTACGTATTTCCTTAATGCCGGAATTACTCCCATATCATCAAGGATGGGTGGCCTTAATTCTACTGCTAAATCTCTAATTTCTCGTAAAATACCTGCCGCAGTCTCTCGACTTACATTAAGTAACTCCAGTTGCTCGGCATCTTTAGCTTCATTAGCCAAAATACGCATTGTAACCATTAGAAAAGTAAGAGCTTGGCTTGTTTCATCATGAAGTTCACGAGAAATTCTTTTTCTCTCCTCTTCATGAGCGGATAATAATTTCAAAATCAACGTATCTCGAAGGGCATCCTTTTCTTGAAGTTCCTTCAATAATTTTTCTACTGCAGTCCTAGAACTAATTAGATTGTCAGCCATTTCATTAAAAGCACGCGCAAGTTTTCCAACTTCATCGTCACCCTCCGCTTTAGCCCTTAAGGATAAATCACCCGCTGTTATACCTGCTGCTGTATCAACTAAACTATTGATTGGTCGAGTAATGATACGAGTCACATAATAAGCTATACCTGCCGCTCCCATACAGACCAAAAATGTAGCAACAACCAATTCTATTATTTTAGTAAAAATATAGCTTTTCGCCTGCTTTTCTGCCATTCCAACTCTAACAAATCCTACACCTCCCTCTTCGATTGGAACCAGTATGTCATGGATATTTCCTTCATCTGAAGTTAGGATAGCGTAATTTTCAGTATTGATACCATCAGGCTTATGTGCGTTTACTATTCCTTTCGGCAGGTGTTTGGAGAATGTATTTCCGACAAGGACATTATTATTGTTAATGACCAGTATATAACGCACATCTTTGTTGGCTTCCTGTGCCCGGGTAATGAGAAGATGAATCGAATAGTAATCGTCAGTCAAAATGTAATCCGAGGACAATGCCGCAATATTATCGGCAATATTTACACCACGTTTTTTTAGGTCCTCTGTCATGATTTTTGTGAGTGATTCCCAAATGATACATCCTAATACTAGGGCGAGAAAGAGTAGCGAAACGAATATAGCTCCAAATATCTTCTGGTTTATTTGTAATTTATTCAGCCATTTCATAGATGACCCTCATATAACCTTGGCTCAAATGGAACAAAACGATCAATAAACAGTCCCTGAAACGCTGGTTTTATTATTTCTTGTTCGTGCATAGAAATGAAACTTTCTTTGATAATTCGCTTCTCTTCATCAGGTAAATTACTGTTGATGACAACAGGACCGGTACCAATCGGTTCCGTTTTTGCAATAACTTTTAAATCCTTAATCAGTTCTGGATTTTTAAGTTTGGTACGCTCAAAGACTAAGCTATCAACAGCTGCAGCATCAACAACCCCATTTATCACAGCACTTAGGGAGCTTTCATGATTATATGTAAAAACATAACGACTAAAGAAATGTTCTGGCGTTTCACTTAATTCAGCTAATTTTTTCCTCACAAAAATATATCCGGAATAACTGGTTGGATCGCTAAAAGCAATGTTTTTCCCTCTTAAATCATATATACTAGATATTTCTTTTTTGCTGTGTACGACGACATAACCATAATAATATGGAACCCCCATTCGCTCTTGCATGGCAATTGCTTCTAGACCTTCAACATGTCTGTAGGTAATATATGCTCCTGTTGAAAGTATGGCTATATCAGCACCTCCATTCATCATCAACATACTAATCTCATTATAACTCTTGCGCTGAATGAGAATTACAGGTCTATGGAGCTTCTCTCCAATATAGTTAGCTATTTTCCTGTAGTACATAATTGTATCAGCCTTTGATAACACACTTGAAATTGCGATTCGTACAGGAGAGGGCTTGTCATCTTGTGAACCAACAGGCGTGGTGTCAGATTCGGAGAAAACAATTTGAGGGCTTGAACGCTCATGCTGACATCCTATTAAAAGTAAAGTAATAAGCAATATTAAAAAAAGCCTCAAACAATTTATCATACTTTCCTCCATTCTTGTAGGCGAGGAATTTATCCCCCTATTCCTTTTGGATCCTCACCTCAACATCGAGAGACAAACAAAGAAAACAGATAGGGATAACTACCCGTAAAAACTCGATTGGTGAGAGCTTTCCATAAGTGGGAGATGAAGCTCCCACACTTATGGAAGTTTCACTTTATGTATTAATCCGATTTACTGAATCATGCTTGATTCAATGTTTTTGAAGTTTATATTTATATATTACTTCAGAACAATCTATGAAATCTACGGAAGATCGTATACAACACTACTTTTCGTGTCAGAGCTGTGACAGAAAAGTAGTGTTGTATACAAATAAAAAACGATGACTTTCTTTTTAGGGAGAGCAGAGCAGTTATCTATGTATATATAAATACAAATTGATTTTTCAACATATAAGTCGCTGCTATGCAGAACAAAACATGACCGCTACTTGCTTTCTCCCTTTGTTTTAGACTTTGCACGTGGCAGGAAAAGGAACTGACCTCTTCTATGCATGGCCAGTTGCTCTCGTCCTCCCCTAAAAAGAAAGTGGTTTTTATGTCATTTTTTCAATTTGTATTTATATATTGTTGAAAAATTAAAACAGGTTTATATAGCCATGAATATTGTTTGTAAGATAATTTCTGACAGACTCTACTATTTTATCTTACATAAAATCAGATATTTACTGATAGTTTAACGAATTGCCATATAAGATAATGTAACCAAGGAGGTATATAACACAAGTATTTTTGAAAACGTCTCCACCAAATTGGCACTCTATTGAAATGCTAAATTTCATGCTAATCTAAGTTTTTTCTGTAAATCAAAGTAAAGAAATCGAGGTAGATAGTATGTTCTCATTTTTGAAACCTAAAATCGCTACTACAAAAATAGCACCAGATCAGGTTCAAACAACCTATAAGCTTTTCCGGCTTCAATCTTTATTAGGAGTATTCTTTGGTTACATAGCTTACTACATAGTACGCAACAATTTCGCCTTATCTACTCCTTATCTGAAAGAACAACTCAATCTTAGTGCTACAGAAGTAGGGCTATTAAGCAGTTCCATGCTTATTGCTTATGGAATTAGTAAGGGCTTGATGAGTAGTATAGCGGATAAAGCTAACCCTAAAAGGTATATGGCGCTCGGGTTGCTTCTGTGCGCTATGGTTAATATTATGATGGGATTCAGCACCGCATTTTGGATGTTTGCAATTCTCGTTATTTTCAATGGATTTTTTCAAGGAATGGGAGTTGGACCTAGCTTTATTACTATTGCAAACTGGTTTCCTCGTAAGGAAAGAGGAACTATCGGTGCCATATGGAATATTTCTCACAATATAGGTGGAGGTATCGTAGCACCTATCGTTGGTATGAGTTTTGCTATGTTAGGCTCCAATCACTGGCAAGCGGCAAGCTATCAAGTTCCGGCTGCTATAGCCATTGTTATTGCACTAGTAATACTAACCCTTATTAAAGGCTCACCGGTAAGTGAGGGCTTGCCTCCGTTAAGCGAAATCATCAAGGATGAATCCGATTCGAAAATGCAACAAAGCGCTGACTCAAAACCGCCAGTAGACATGAGTGCCTGGCAGATTTTTAAGAATTATGTTTTATTTAACAAAAATGCATGGTTCGTTTCCTTCGTAGATGTTTTCGTTTACATGGTTCGTTTCGGCATTATAAGCTGGTTGCCTATTTATTTGTTACATGTAAAACATTTCACTAAAGAAGAGATGAGTGTTGCCTTTTTATTCTTTGAATGGGCAGCTATTCCTTCTACTCTGTTGGCTGGTTATCTATCAGACAAATTATTCAAAGGACACCGCATGCCGCCAGCAATCATTGCTATGACAATGATACTCGTCTGCATCATTGGTTACTGGCAAAGTACATCTTTACATTGGGTAACTATCTTCGCTGCCATTATTGGATGCTTGATTTACATTCCACAGTTTCTAGCTTCAGTACAAACTATGGAGGTAGTTCCATCTTTCGCTGTTGGCTCTGCAGTTGGCTTGCGAGGTTTTATGAGTTACATTCTAGGTGCATCTTTAGGTACTACCCTCTTTGGTGTAATGGTTGACAAAGTAGGATGGAATGGTGGTTTCTATGTATTACTAGCAGCAACCGTCTGCTGCATCATATGCTGTATATTCGCCCATCGAGGAGCAAAAGAGCTGGAACTCAACAGAAAGCAGGGGCTCCAATCCTAAGATAACTATATTCTGAGGATATTATAGACAAAAAAAGATTGCTGTTTAAGCAATCTTTTTTTCAGGCTGTAGAGAAAGCCTTCTCTACAGCCTGTTTTTGTGTCTGAACATCTTTTTATCTGTCAACACTGATAAAAAAGATGTAAAGGAGCGATGTTTCATGATGGGAGCACTGAAAAATCATCGTGATGAGCGTGTAACAATTTCTGTAGAAGAGTTAGTTCCACACGATCATTTTCTTCGTGCAATTGAAGCCACTATTAATTTTGATTTTATTGAGGAGAAGTTACGTCCCTATTACTGTGAAAATAATGGCCGTCCCTCTATTCATC
>NZ_JBFTMC010000105.1:0-15198 GCF_056396765.1 Bacillus sp. 05T22 | reverse complement strand
TAATCCATTCGCTCGACTTGCATGTATTAGGCACGCCGCCAGCGTTCATCCTGAGCCAGGATCAAACTCTCCAATAAAGTTAGTTTGTCTAGCATCTAAAATAAAAATTGACGTTTCACGTTGTTTGTTTCGTTTAGTTTTCAAAGTTCAACATCGCGTTTCAGCGACTTTTACAATATAACATTTCTCAATCACTTCGTCAACTTCTTTTTTCTTTTGTCGTTGACGACGCTTATTAATTTATCACATTAACAATTAATAAGTCAACACTATTTTTCACTTTTTTAAAATAAATGCCAAAATGTTATTCATCCTGGCATTATATATAATTTAATGATAACTAAAGCACAAATACCCGGCACCCCCAAAATGCTAGAAATAGAAGCTGTACCAATATTAATTGGAATATGAAAACCAAAATATGTTCCAATCACATTAACGGCAAACAATAATACTACACCTATCATCACTTTAACGAATATCTTTCCTATGAAGTGCAACGGCTTCACTGAAGCGCCAAAAATCAGCAAAACAAATACCAAAGCAAGAATTCCACCAATAATCAATGTAGCGTTCATTTTCCCCCTCCTTATATAACCTATACACTCTATTTGTATGGGACAAGGAAGCAAAAAATACCGTTCAATTATTTTAATCAGCGTGGGGATTCATCCCTACTAATTATTAGTTCTCACTGATCGGGATTTTACGAGCAATTGATCACTCATAATTCCGCCGAATTTTTAGATTGAGATTTCGCCGCCCGAGAATAATAGTATAAAGAAAAGACCCTATTTTAAAAAACAGGGTCTTTTACCATTGCTCCATTTTTACAGGACGCCTTTTTGCTTCTTTTAGTAAGAAAAAGTATTTTGCTTCTGCTATTTTCAAAGAACATAGTACATCTTGAGATGGTTCGACACTTTGTTCTACCATCCTTTTTTGACGTAACCACTCATTCTTCACTTTTTCTAATACAGCAATTAACTTATCATCATATTCTTTTCGCAACTTGCCCTTTTTTTGAAAAAACATTTTGATTTCTCCTCTTATATTTCTCTACGGCCTTCTAGAGCCTTCGATAGCGTTACTTCATCCGCATATTCTAAATCTCCACCAACGGGAAGACCATGCGCAATACGAGTCACTTTAATACCTGTCGGTTTTAAGAGGCGGGAAATATACATCGCTGTAGCTTCCCCTTCAATATTCGGGTTCGTTGCTAAAATAACTTCTTGTACAGTTTCATCTTGTAACCTTTTTAATAACTGTGGAATATTAATGTCCTCCGGTCCAATTCCCTCCATTGGTGAGATTGCACCACGAAGCACATGATAGACACCTTGATATTCTTTCATTTTTTCCATTGCGATTACATCTTTTGCTTCCTGTACAACACAAACAACCGATTGGTCACGATGTGAATCATCACAAATATAACAAGGATCACGATCTGTAATATGTCCACAAACAGAACAGTATGTTAAATTTCGCTTTGCATTTACAAGTGATTTAGCAAAGTCTAATACGTCGTCTTCTTTCATATCTAACACGAAGAAAGCCAATCGGACTGCCGTTTTCGGACCAATCCCCGGCAACTTCATAAAGCTATCGATAAGCTTTGAAATCGGTTCTGGATAATGCATATATCAATATCCTCCTACTAGAACATTCCACCTGGTAAGTTTAAGCCTTTTGTGAATTGCCCCATTGTAGAGTTTGAAAGTTCCTCAGCTTGCTTAAGTGCATCATTTGTTGCAGCTAACACAAGGTCTTGTAACATTTCGATATCTTCTGGGTCTACAACTTCTTCTTTAATTTTCACTTCAATAATTTGCTTGTGACCATTTACAATAACGGTAACCATTCCGCCGCCAGCTGTACCTTCAACTGTTTTTTCACCAAGTTCCTCTTGTGCTTTCGCCATTTGCTTTTGCATTTTTTGCATTTGTTTCATCATGTTATTCATATTTCCCATTCCACCACGCATCATAATAAATTCCTCCTAATTGTTGTTATTCTTTTATTTCAATAAGTTGTTGCCCTACTAATTTTACCGCCTCTTCTACGAGAGGATCTACTTTTTGTTCCGCAGCTTCTTCTGAATTTCCACCTTCACGTTGTAAAAACTCTTCGCGAATTTTCCCCCACTCACTCTTTGGAATTGCAATCATATTCAACCTTTTACTCAACAATTCAAAAAGAATTTGTTCTACGGTATCCATTGCATCACGATTTTCACTTGCCATTTTGCAATGTATCTCATATTGGAAAGCTAACACATAAGAATCTTCAGAAGCTGCAACTGGTTCACTATTCTCTAATAATACAGCAAACGCTACTTTATTATAGGATTTAAGTCTTCCTAGCAGCTCACCCCATATACCTTTTAATTGCTCTAAATCTTGGCGTTTCGCTTGCTTTAATACTTCATGTACCCGTCCAACAGGTATTTTCATACTTCCTGTCCGCACAGGTTTTGGCGTTGTACGTATCTCTCTTACTTCCTGTTGCGCACCAGCTGGTACACCATTCTTCTTCACATGTTCTAGTTCTTTTTCTAGTTGTTGCATTCTATTCATAATTGCTTGCAAACGGTCTGCACCATTTGTCTGCACCATAAATTGCTGGCAAATTTGCACCATAACAACTTCTAAGAAAATTCGCGGATGATTTGTCCACTTCATCTCCTGTTGCCCCTTACTGAGCGTATGAATAATTTCATAAATCATCTCAGGTTGCATCGCTTCACTTAGCATACGGAACTGATCATCTACAATTACCCGTTCTAACATATGTTCCAATTGTGGTGAAGTTTGATATAAGAGCATATCACGATAATAGTAAATGAAATCTTCCATAAAACGAACTGGGTCTTTTCCTTTACTCATCATATCATCAATAATACGCAATGCTCTTGATACATCATTCTCGCGTATACATTCTACAAGGTTACCTAAATATTGTTGAGAAACAGAACCCGTTACCGCTAAGACATCTTCAGTCGTAACTACTTCATCGCTATAAGAAATAGCTTGGTCGATCAGACTGAGTGCATCACGCATACCGCCCTCAGCAGCACGTGCAACAATTTGTAATGCTTCATCTTCTACCTTTGTACCTTCATTTGTAACAACCGTCGCTAATCTCTCTACAATATCATGTACTGATATCTTCCGAAATTCAAAACGTTGACAGCGTGAAATGATTGTAGGTGGGATTTTATGAGGCTCTGTAGTCGCTAAAATAAAGATAACATGTTGTGGTGGTTCTTCTAACGTCTTTAAAAGCGCATTAAAAGCTCCCATAGAAAGCATGTGGACCTCATCAATAATGTACACTTTATATCTCACTGCACTTGGGGCATACTTTACTTTATCTCTTATATCTCGAATTTCATCTACACCGTTATTTGAAGCCGCATCAATTTCTAATACATCCGAAATAGACCCTTGTGTAATACCTAAACACGCAGGGCATTCATTACAAGGTTCAGCTACTGGAGCATGCTCACAGTTAATTGTCTTTGCAAATACTTTTGCAATTGTCGTTTTACCCGTTCCTCTCGGGCCTGAAAATAAATAAGCATGCGAAGCTTTCTCTTGAAGAAGGGCATTTTGCAACGTTTTTGTTACGTGCTTTTGACCGACTACATCTTCAAAATTTTGCGGTCTCCATGTTCGGTATAACGCTTGGTATGACACGAAAATACGGCCTCCCTCAAAGGTTATTATCTTGTATATTATAACCCATTCTGTTTATAGATTCCAAAAGTTATTTTCTATACAAAAAACCCACCTCTTTATATAAGGTGAGTTTTGTATACATATATAACTGCCGTGCACCTTCTGTCGATTACGTACCATAAGCGTTACTTAAGCAGTTAGCTCGGTTCAGGCACTCCTGCGGCACACGAGAAAACCCGCTTATTGCTGCTTCCTTCCGGACCTGACAAGGTTCACGGGGTCCCGTTGCGCAGGACCCAAACGTCAACACCACTTACTTAAGGCAGGCCTTACAGTAACATAACCTCGAGAAGGGATTCGGCCTCGCTAGAGCGGATTGCGAGTACAGGGCACCGCTACCTCCCCGCTTAGCACGGCAAAGTTAAAACCAATATTCGGTTGCCTTAATGAAGGCAATATCAGTATAACTTGTTTCTTCATAAATTGCAAATATGTTAAGTACCTGTATTTTTATCCAATTTTCCCTTCTTCTCTTTCCTTCTTTTACGAAGTTCTCTAAAAAAATTCGTTAACAACATGCCACATTCTTCTTCCATCACACCAGATACTACTTCACATTGGTGATTAAAACGCTCGTCCGTTAAAAGGTTCATTAAAGTGCCTGCACATCCACCCTTTGGATCACTTGCACCATATACAACACGTTTTACACGGGATAACACAATTCCACCTGCGCACATTGGACATGGTTCTAATGTAACGTATAACGTTGCATTTTCTAAACGCCACGTACCTAACTTTTTACAAGCTTCATCTATAGCTAATAACTCTGCATGAGCAATTGATCGTTGCTCTGTCTCTCTTAAATTGTGAGCAACGCTGATTACTTCCCCACCGAGTACAATAACAGCTCCAATCGGAACTTCTTGTATTTCTTCAGCTTTCTTCGCTTCTTCTATTGCAAGCTGCATAAAATAAATATCTTGTTCCATAATACAGTCCTCTCATTACGAATAAAGTATTATAACCCTTTACTACTATATCAATCCATTTTGATTTTCGGACATATAATCCCTTGCTACGCAGAACAAAAAGTAAACTCCACTCATTTTATCCTTTTGTTTTCACTTGACATGGCGCAGGAAAAGGATCTGAATGCTTCTACGCATGATCGGATTCTCTCTCCAGCCCAAAAAGAAAGGTTTTATGTCARKKTTTCAATTTATATTSATATACATACTATTCAATTACACTTCTCCTTACAGATACGGGATAACTTTCATACATTCAATCCACTCTAAAGAAAAAGGAAGGGTGATTACATATGAAAAATACCGCATTGCTCATTATTGACATGATTAACGACTTCCAATTCTCGCATGGACCAATCCTCGCACAAAAATGTAAAATGATTACAGATCCTATTTTACACTTAAAACAAACAATGAAAATGAATGGTTATCCTGTTATTTATATTAACGATCACTATCAACTATGGAGAGCTGATATCGATCAACTTATTACTCATTGTACAAATAATTATAGCAAAAACATTATACAAGCAATCGCTCCCGGGGCAGATGATTATGTGTTTATTAAACCACATTATTCAGCATTTTATGAAACTCCCTTAAATTCTTTATTAGGACATTTAAAAGTTGAAAAACTTATCATAACAGGGATTGCAGGAAACATCTGCATCCTTTTTACAGCCAATGACGCTCATATGAGGAACTATACTCTATATGTACCTCAAGATTGCACTGCTTCTAACTCTGATCAAGATAATAAACACGCTTTAAAAATAATGGAAACAACATTAAAGGCAAATATTACACCCTCTTTTCAATTAAAACTTGAATAGCATGCGTCGATTTTCCAACTTTTTATGGCAAATTAGTCCGCTTGCTTCCCTCTTGTGCTACAATAATTCTGTTTTGTGCTTTTTATTTACAGGAAATTATGAATTGAAAGGAGGAAACAGCGTGACCGGAGTACCATTTATTACGGTTGAAGGACCTATCGGTGTTGGAAAAACTTCACTAGCGAAGGAAATTTCAACTCACATGCAAYTCCATTTATTAAAAGAGATTGTCGATGAAAATCCTTTCTTAGGGAAATTTTATGAAAACATTGAAGAATGGAGTTTCCAAACAGAAATGTTCTTTCTTTGCAATCGCTATAAACAATTGGAAGACATTAATATAAAATACTTGAATCATCGTAAACCAGTGGTAGCAGATTATCATATACTTAAAAATTTAATTTTTGCATCTCGCTCATTAAAAGACGCTCAATATGACAAGTACATGCAAATTTATCGTATTCTTACGCAAGATATGCCCGTACCAAATGTCATTGTATATTTAACAGCAAGTCTAGAAACATTACAAAAACGAATTGCAATGCGTGGACGTGAATTTGAGAAAAACATGGATCCGAATTACTTACTACAACTCACTAAAGATTATGAAACGGCAATGGATGCTTTTAAAAAGGACCATCCTGATATTCCGGTATTAAAATTCAATGGAGATAACATGGATTTCGTGAAGAACAGTGACGATCTAAATGTAATTTTATCTACYCTCCAAAATACACTCTTAAAGGRGWCGAAATARCAATGAATTTAAGGCAAAAGTATGATATACCAAATGATGCAGTAATTACAATTGCTGGTACAGTTGGCGTTGGTAAATCAACTATGACAACCACACTTGCCAATGCTTTAGGTTACCGAACATCATTTGAAAAAGTAGATTCAAATCCATATTTAGATAAGTTCTATGCTGATTTCACGCGCTGGAGCTTTCACTTACAAGTTTATTTTTTAGCAGAAAGATTTAAAGAACAAAAAAGAATTTTCGAATACGGCGGTGGCTTTGTACAGGATCGTTCTATCTATGAAGATACTGGCATTTTTGCGAAAATGCATCACGAAAAAGGAACAATGACAGAAACAGATTATGAAACATATAAAGGGTTATTCGATGCAATGGTTATGACACCTTACTTCCCACACCCAGACTTATTAATCTATCTAGAAGGTTCTTTTGATGATATTGTCAGTCGTATTCAAGAACGTGGTCGCCCTATGGAACAACAAACTCCAATTGAGTATTGGCAAGAAATGCACGGACGTTATGAAAACTGGATTAATAACTTTAATTCATGTCCTGTCCTACGCTTAAATATTAATGAATACGATATTTTAAAGGATGAAGACTCAATTGAACCAATTATTAAGAAAATTGGTCATTTCTTAAAACAAACACGTAAGCTTGTAAAATAAAAAACCCGTGCGGATGCACGGGTTTTCCTATTAACTTACTTTTTCTTTTTCGTTGGAGCAATAATTTCGCTCTCTGGTTTCCCAGCATTAATACGCTGACGAACCGTACTTGTACTAATATCATATGTCTCAGCAATTTCTTTAACGGTCATTTCTTTTCCATTAATGATTGCTGTTAATACTTTACCAGTACGTTTTGGAGCTACTTCTTTTTTCGTAGTTTGTTTCGGTGCTTCTACTTTTTTCAATTCTTTCTTCACATTACAAGTACAACCGCAAAGTTTGCGGAATGTATCATCACTTATAATACGTGATACGTTTGCACCACTATTTAAAATTCTATTGTTCTTACAGACTGGACATTGTACATAGTATAAAGTTTTTCCATCTAAAGGAAACGTTTGTATAATAAGATCCATGTTGACTCCTTTCATATCTATGAAGATAATCATCGGAATATGAGTGTTTCATAAGGCTTTTTCTCGCCTTACATCATACTTTCTGATTGGTTTTAAAATAAAAACTCGTTACGTGTTGGTAACGAGTTCTCCAATCTCCACTTATATGCGCTGTTGTCAATTATATCTGGAGGAGGTAGAGGGATTCGAACCCCCGCGCGACTCTCGCCGCCTGTCGGTTTTCAAGACCGATCCCTTCAGCCAGACTTGGGTATACCTCCATATTGACATCAAATATAATATCAAAAGAAAAACAGTTAGTCAAGTACACCATAATAAATTGTAGGAAAAGGAAAAAACAACCTCCTTTTCCTACAATTTTTTCACTGACAACACTCATACCGATGAAAGTTTCAATTTATTTAATAACTGTTTTCCCTCCCATATAAGGGCGAAGAACTTCTGGAATTATAATTGTACCATCTTCTTGTTGATAGTTTTCTAAAACAGCTGCAACTGTACGTCCAATTGCAAGTCCAGATCCATTTAGTGTATGAACAGGTTCTGGTTTTGCATTCGGCTCACGACGGAAGCGAATATTCGCACGTCTTGCTTGGAATGCTTCGAAGTTACTACAAGAAGAAATCTCACGATACGTGCCATAGCTTGGAATCCATACTTCAATATCGTATTTCTTCGCTGCTGTAAATCCTAAATCTCCTGTACACATGCTCATAACACGATATGGTAGACCTAATAATTGTAACACGCGTTCCGCATCATTTGTTAATTTTTCTAATTCTTCATAAGAATCTTCTGGTTTAACAAATTTCACAAGCTCAACTTTATTAAATTGATGCTGACGGATTAAACCACGCGTATCGCGTCCAGCTGATCCTGCTTCAGAACGGAAACAAGAGCTAAATGCTGCATAACGAATTGGTAATTGCTCTGGACTTAAGATTTCGTCACGGTGCATGTTTGTTACAGGAACCTCAGCTGTAGGAATTAAGAAGTAATCTTCACTCTCAATACGGAACGCATCTTCTTCAAACTTTGGAAGTTGTCCCGTTCCTGTCATACTTGCACGGTTTACCATATACGGAGGTAAAACTTCTTCATATCCATGTTCATCAGTATGAAGATCCAGCATAAAGCCAATTAAAGCACGTTCTAATCTTGCACCTGCACCTTTATAGAATACAAAGCGGCTTCCCGTTACTTTAGCAGCACGCTCAAAATCTAAAATCCCTAAATCAGTTGCAAGATCCCAGTGAGGTTTTGGTTCAAAGTTAAATTCTTTTACTTCTCCCCAAGTACGCGCTACCACGTTATCATCTTCTGTTTCGCCGATTGGTGCAGATTCATGTGGGATATTTGGAATAGAAAGCATTAATCTCTCTAAATCTTCTTCAACTGTACGAAGCTCATTATCAAGATCTTTTACTTTCTCTCCTACTTCACGCATCTCTAAGATTAACGCTTCTGCATCTTTCTTTTCACGCTTTAGTACAGAGATTTGTTGAGATACTTCATTACGCTTGCTCTTTAATTCTTCTGTTTGAACAAGTAATTCTCTTCTTCTTGTATCTAGTTCTTCGAAACGACCAAAATCAGTTAAATCTTCGCCTCTATGCTGTAATTTTTCTTTTACTTCTTCAAAATTCGTGCGTAAAAATTTAATATCAAGCATTATATATTCCTCCTTTTATTTTATAAAACACAAAAAACTCCCGTCCCTGTAAAAAGGGACGGGAGTTAACCCGCGTTGCCACCCTAGTTGAAAGCAATATTGCTTTCCTCTCAAGTAGAAATAACGACTCTTCACCGGAAATGTTTACTAATCATAAAGATATTCCACATTTCATTCCAGGATGGATTCACAAACTGTTTCTATCGGTTTCCACCAGCCACCGACTCTCTATAAGAAACATCATTTGTTACTACTTCCTATCAACACGTTTATTTTATAAAATTGTTATCATCAATTTACTATAATCTTACACAAGTTGCAAGTTACTTATACAACTTTTTTCATTTTCGCCTCTTTCACCATCTGTACAAAATATGCTGTAACACGATGGTCATCCGTTAACTCCGGATGGAAAGAAGCTGCTAAAAATGGTCCTTGTCTTACTGCTACCATTCGATCATTGTGCATAGAAAGAACTTCTACTTTATCTCCTACACTTACAACGTATGGTGCACGAATAAACACGCCAATAAAGTCTTCCCCTACACCTTTTATTGAAAGAGCAGCTTCGAAGCTATCCTTTTGGCGTCCAAACGCATTACGTTCAACTGTAATATCCATAGCGCCAATATGAGATTCTTCATAACCAATAAGATTGTTTGCAAGCAAAATCATACCTGCACACGTACCGAACATTGGTTTACCAGATTTCGCAAATTCACGAAGTGCCCCCATAAAATCGTACTTATCGATAAGACGGCGCATTGTTGTACTTTCACCGCCTGGTAAAATAAGACCATCAATTTCTTCAAGTTGCTCTACACGCTTTACAATTACAGCATCTGCACCACTTGCTTCAACTGCCTTTACATGCTCGCGAACAGCTCCTTGAAGAGCCAATACACCGACTTTAACCATTTGAAAATCTCCTTTAATTACCAACCGCGTTCTTGCATGCGTTGTTCTGGTAATAATGTTGAAATTTCGACACCTTTCATTGCAGTACCTAATCCTTTAGAAAGGCTTGCAATTAGCTCATAATCTTCGTAATGTGTCGTTGCTTCAACAATAGCACGTGCAAATTTTTCTGGGTTTTCTGATTTGAAGATACCAGATCCTACGAACACACCATCTGCACCAAGTTGCATCATTAATGCAGCATCTGCTGGCGTTGCTACACCACCTGCTGCAAAGTTTACAACTGGTAGGCGACCAAGACGTTTGATTTCAAGTAATACTTCATACGGAGCACCAGTATTTTTTGCATATGTCATTAATTCGTCTTCACGTAGGCTCGCAACTTGACGGATTTCTGCGTTTACTTGACGCATATGACGTACTGCTTCTACAATGTTCCCTGTTCCAGGCTCGCCTTTTGTACGAAGCATAGATGCACCTTCTGCAATACGACGCGCTGCTTCTCCAATATCACGACATCCACATACAAATGGAACAGTGTAATCACGTTTATTTAAATGATATACTTCATCAGCTGGAGTTAATACTTCACYCTCATCAATGTAGTCTACCCCTAATGATTCCAGTACACGTGCTTCCACGAGGTGACCAATACGGCATTTTGCCATAACTGGAATTGATACAGCACCCATAACTTCTTCAACAATTGTTGGATCTGCCATACGTGCAACGCCACCTGCTGCACGAATATCTGCAGGAACGCGCTCTAGTGCCATAACAGCAACTGCGCCCGCTTCCTCTGCAATTCTTGCTTGCTCAGCGTTAACTACGTCCATGATAACGCCGCCTTTTTGCATTTCTGCCATTCCACGTTTTACACGTTCTGTCCCTGTTACATTTGTCATGTACAAAAACCCCCCTAGGTGAATTGCTTTTCCCCATTAACGGCGAAAATTGAGAATACTCTTACATTCTACCACTAACTATTAGAGACTTGTCCACTACTTTTTCATAAAGTCGGTATGAAAAATAGGAATAAAAAAAGCTCCTACAACGAGGAGCTCTTAAAACCAACCTTTTACTGTGTCAGCAGCACTGTTCCAAATACCACTAAAGAAAGAACCAATACCACGCATAGAACGTACAAACCAGTTTGCCTTTTCTACTTCTGATTTTGTAATAAGATCTACTTGTAATGATTTACCTAATAGGAATCCAGGATCATTATTATCTTTAGGTGATATAACCATTTGACCAAGTGTTGTACCTTTTTTAATTGGTGCTTCTTTATCTTTACTTACGTCTTTAAATTCTGTTTTATAGACGTCTTTACTTCCTTTTAACATCGGAAGCGTAATTGCTTGTTTAGTCTGAATTGTTACATCTTTATCTTTCGCATTTTCTACTCGTACAGTTTCATGTCCTTTTACCGTAGATCCTTTTGGATATACCTTTTTCACTTCAAAGTTTGTAAAACCGTAATCAAACAATTTCTTTGTTTCGTCAAAACGTGCTGTATGAGAATTTGTTTTAATAACGACAGAAATCAAACGCATATCATTTCTTTCAGCTGTACCCGTAAAACAATCTCCAGCTTCTGGAGTAGATCCTGTTTTCAAACCATCTACACCTTCATATTCCTTAACTAATCCTTTTAGCATCCAATTCCAGTTATCCATTTTAATAGGATATTTTCCACCTTCTTGGAATACTTTTTTCGGAATTTTAGCTGTTTCTAATACTTTTGGAAAATCTTGAATAAGATGTTGTGCTAAAATTGCACAATCTCTAGCAGACATTTTATTTTCCTCGTCTGGAGTTGTACCTTCAGGTTGTTGTCCTTTTAAATCATGATTTGTTAAGCCAGTAGAGTTTACGAATTTATAATTCTTCAATCCAAGCTCTTTTGCTTTATCATTCATCATTTTTACGAAATCTGCTTCTTTACCTGCAATTGCTTCAGCTAAAGCAATTGTTGCTCCATTTGCAGAATAAATTGCCATCGCTTCATATAGCTCTTTTACCGTGTAAGAGCCACCATTTTCCAATGGAACGTTTGATAATGAGCGATCTTGTGAAATCGTATGTGCGTATTCAGAAACTTTTACCTTTTGGTCCCACTTAAGTTTCCCTTTAGCCACCGCTTCATWAACTAAGTATTCACTCATCATTTTTGTCATACTAGCAATCGCTAATAATTCATCTGCATTTTTTTGATATAAAATTTTTCCAGAATCTGCTTCTACTAAAATGGCTGCTCCTGCTTCAACATTTAAAGCAGCACCTGTTTCTGCCGATGCACTACCATATGTAACAAACATGCTACAAAATAGTGTAAGCACTGTTACCATTGCAATGAATCGCTTGCAAAACATACCTTTCACTTCTTTTACCCCCAATATCTTTGTACTCACATAACCGTTATTCTAACATAATCAAAAAAAAATAGACAGAGATATCAAATCTCCATCTATTTACATATAAGACATTATAAAGAGTAATTTGGTGCCTCTTTTGTAATTTGTACGTGATGTGGGTGACTTTCACGTAAACCAGCACCTGACATACGAATAAATTGTGCATTCTCACGTAAGAATTCTAAGTCATTTGCTCCGCAATACCYCATACCTGCACGTAAACCACCAACTAATTGGTGAACTGTATCAGCTAAAGGTCCTTTATATGGCACACGGCCTTCGATACCTTCTGGAACAAGTTTTTTATTACCTTCTTGGAAGTAACGATCTTTACTTCCTTTTTCCATCGCTCCTACAGAACCCATACCGCGATACACTTTAAATTGGCGCCCTTGATAAATTTCAGTTTCTCCTGGGCTTTCTGCTACACCAGCAAACATACTACCGAGCATTACAACGTGTGCCCCTGCCGCTAAAGCTTTTACCATATCACCAGAGTATTTAATACCACCATCGGCAATGACTGGAATACCGTGCTTACGAGCTTCTGTCGCACAATCATATACAGCTGTTAATTGTGGTACACCAACACCAGCTACAACGCGTGTTGTACAAATAGAACCTGGTCCAATACCAACTTTGATAACATTTGCACCTGCTTCAATTAATGCGCGTGTCGCTTCAGCTGTGGCAACGTTACCTGCAATAATATTTAATGCTGGATACTTTGCACGAACTTCTTTCACCTTCTCAATAACACCTTGAGAATGTCCATGAGCTGTATCAAGTACAATTACGTCTACGTTTGCTTTTACTAACGCATCGATACGAAGAACAGCGTCTGCAGTTACACCAACTGCTGCTCCAACTAACAAACGACCTTGCTTGTCTTTTGCTGAGTTTGGAAACTCAATTACTTTTTCAATATCTTTAATTGTGATAAGCCCTTGTAATACACCGTTATTATCAACAAGAGGGAGCTTTTCAATTTTATATTTCTGTAGGATCTTTTCAGCTTCTTCTAGCGTAGTGCCAACTGGAGCTGTAATCAACTTTTCTTTTGTCATTACATCGGAAATTTTAATAGAGTAGTCTTGAATAAAACGCATATCACGGTTTGTAATAATACCAACTAATTTTTGCTCTTCTAAGTTATTTACAATTGGTACACCTGAGATACGATATTTTCCCATAAGATGCTCTGCATCATATACTTGATGATCCGGAGTTAAAAAGAAAGGATCTGAAATAACGCCGCTTTCAGAGCGTTTTACTTTATCAACCTGCTCAGCTTGGTGCTCGATAGACATATTCTTATGAATAACCCCTAAACCACCTTGACGTGCCATTGCAATGGCCATATCAGCTTCTGTTACTGTATCCATTCCTGCGCTAATTAAAGGAATGTTTAACTGCAAGCTTTCAGATAGAACTGTCTTAACACTTACTTCTCTTGGCAATACATCTGACTTCGCTGGTACAAGTAATACATCATCGAATGTCAAACCTTCTTTAACAAATTTAGATTCCCACATAATTGTTCCCCCCATGATACCAGAAATTATTATTAGTAGCTTAACAATTGGTTAAAATACTGTCAAGAAAGTGCGTAAATGTTAGAATTTTTAGATAATAAAAGGAGCGTAATATATGCATCATACATCTCATACTTGGCAGCAATTAAGTTTCTTTTTTTCATCCCAACATGTACAGCGTTATCTTGCCCGCTGTTATGAAAAATTACCTATTGAAAACGCTGAAAAAAAAAGCTTCGAAAATTGTTACCCTTTTATTTATTACTTAGAGCACGGAAAAAGTTATTATGAATTATGTAAAACTGCACCTTTTTCAATCCAACCTATGCTGTTATTTTATGGAATGAGTCAACTTTTAAAAGCGTGCTTATTAACTGTTGATCCTAACTATCCAGAAACAACAACAGTTTTGGCACATGGAGTAACAACACGTAAACGAAAAAAACAAGGATATCAGTTTTTAGAGGATGAGGTTAAAGTGCAGAAGAATGGATTATTCACCCATGTTGCAGAACGGATGTTTCACATGAAACACTTGGAGGCCGAGAAATTTATTATGTTAGAACTAATGGGGAAAATCCCCGAATTAAAAACCTTATTCCAGTATAGTCAAAAAGAGAAAATGTTATATACGGTTCATACGGTAGACGAACATCATATTTCATTTTCTTCCAACATACTTGATCGTCTACATATGACGAAAGAGCGTTTTTCTCGTTACATAGAAACATCTTGTAAACATCTCAGTATACAGTACACACCAAGTGAAACCTTTGAATCTGATCTACTATTCTCAGCTTCCACTAAAACATGGAACCCTTTGTACAGTACACCTTTATCTTTTGATTGCAACACCAGCACTTACTATTTGCCAATAACTAAAGACGTAAGAAGTTGTAAATTATTCTTACCAGAACCACTCATACATTATTTATTGCTCTACAATTTAAGCATGATTTCTCGCTACGAGACCGACTGGTGGTACGACTTATTAGGAAGCTATGCCTCCGAAGATTACCCATTTATTTATCAATTTTTAGGAATCTCTACAAAGAAAATCCCTTACTATGTTTTACTGTTTTTATTAGATCAACAATCCCCTATTTCTTAGGAAATAAAAAAGCACGAGTCAATTGACTCGTGCTTTATTTGCTTGGCGACGTCCTACTCTCACAGGGACAAGGTCCCAACTACCATCGGCGCTAGAGAGCTTAACTTCCGTGTTCGGTATGGGAACGGGTGTGACCTCTCTGCCATCA